>NZ_JBFTLG010000004.1:0-243239 GCF_056396305.1 Arthrobacter sp. 05T420
CCGCCGTGCGACCGGTCCGCCGCGGTCCAGTTCCCAGAAGACCAGGGCGAACGCGATGACGTTTGTTACCCAGATCTGCAGTGCTGCCAGAAGGAGCGTGCGCCCGTCGCCGCTGCCGGAGTCGGTCAGCAGAATGATGAGCTGCACCAAGGCGACGCCGTTGGCGGCGACGAGGAGGAGTGCCTGGCCCGTGGCTAATCGTTTGGACCAGCGCGTCTCTTTGCGCAAGCGGCGGGGGTTGAGGATCAGCAGGGGAATCAGCATCACGAGTCCGATTCCCACCACCGTGTAGCGGATGGCCGGCAGGAAGGCGCTGGGAAGAGCGGCATAGAGGCCCAGCGCGATGAGCAACCCGACTACGGCCGGCCAGCGGTGTTCGGCGCTATCCTTCAGGTTTGCGGTCTCAGACATCCACCGAGTCTAGGCAAAGCTGCCGTGCATCCCGGTCCGGGCGCGCACTGAGCCCAGAGCAGATATTCACAAGCCCGGGAAGTCCGTTCGAGGATACATCGCCAACGATGAAAAAACACCCCCGCGCCTGGCCTGGGGGAGGTCATCGGCGCGGGGGAGTTCCCGGTAAAACCGGATGCAGTCCCGATGCTGGCCTTGCACACTCAGGAGTAACCTGTTATTCGTCACCAGCAATGGTGCTGGTGCTGACCAAGGAGTCGTGCCATGAGTGTCGAATCAAGCTCCGCGGCGGGGACCGCCCCGGCGGGAAGTGGTCGCAGGGCTGAAAATCCCGTACCAGCCCAAGACGCTGTTGTGTCTCCACAGGTGAGCGCCAGCCCACCCTTTGCCGATCCGGCAGCTTTAGGTCTGGGCGCTTTCGCAATGACCACGTTTGTTCTCAGTGTCATCAATGCCGGCCTGATCCCCAAAGCGGTCGAACCCGTAGTCCTGGGACTTGCACTGTTCTACGGCGGCATGGCGCAGTTCGCCGCCGGAATCTGGGAATTTGCGAATCGCAACGTTTTCGGCGCGACGGCTTTCTGCTCTTACGGAGCCTTTTGGCTGTCCTTCTGGTTCTTGAGCCAGTTCAGCGCGGGCAGCCTTCCGGCGGCGGACGCCGGCAAAGCTGTCGGCCTGTACCTTCTGGGCTGGGCAATCTTTACCGCGTACATGACCATTTCTGCGTGGCGCGTCAGCATGGGCGTCTTTGCCGTTTTCGTCTTCTTGACCCTGACGTTCATTGCGCTGTTTCTTGGCGCTTTCTCCGGGGCAACCGGACTGACGGTGCTGGGCGGCTGGCTGGGCATCGTGACGGCGCTGATTGCCTGGTACTGTTCCCTCGCGGTGGTCGCGAACTCGACCTACAAACGGACTGTGCTTCCGGTGGGGCGACGGTGACAGGCCATGGCCGCAGACCCAACAGAATCGGATGAGGCCCTCGCAAACCTGTTGCACGAGCAGCGGCGCTTTCCTCCGGAAGCGGGCTTTTCCGCGCAGGCCAACGCCACGTCGTCGGACTATGACGAGGCCGCCGGCGACAGGCTGGCGTTTTGGGCGCGGCAGGCGGAGCGGCTGGACTGGTCCCAAAAATGGAGTGAGGTCTTGGACTGGTCAAATCCGCCATTCGCCAAATGGTTCGTTGGAGGCAGGCTCAATGCAGCCTACAACTGTCTTGACCGTCATGTAGCTGCCGGCCGCGGAGACAAGGTTGCCTATTACTTTGAAGGTGAAGCGGGGGACACTCGAGCGATTACCTATGCTCAGCTCACCCACATGGTCTGCCAGGCAGCGAACACGCTGAGCGAACTGGGCGTCATGCCCGGAGACCGGGTGGCCATTTATATGCCGATGATTCCGGAGACCGTCGTGGCGATGCTGGCCTGCGCCCGAATTGGGGCACCGCACACAGTCGTGTTCGGCGGGTTCTCTGCGGACGCGCTCCGGACGCGGATCCACGACTGCGACGCGCGGATCGTCGTCACCTCCGACGGCGCCTACCGCCGCGGCAACGCCAGCGGGTTGAAGTCCGCCGTCGACGAGGCCCTGCTGGACTGCCCGGACGTTCGCAACGTCCTGGTGGTCCGCCGTACAGGCCAGGAGGTCGATTGGACACCAGGCCGCGATATTTGGTGGCACGAATCGGTTGAGCTGGCTTCCGCCGATCATGAAGCCGAGACCTTCGACGCCGAACATCCCCTGTACGTGATGTACACGTCCGGCACCACGGGCAAGCCCAAGGGCATCCTGCACACCACTGGTGGCTACCTCACGGCATGCGCCTATACCCACTGGGCGGTGTTTGACCTAAAGCCTGAGACCGATATTTTCTGGACAGCCGCGGACATTGGCTGGGTTACCGGGCATAGCTACATCGTGTACGGTCCCTTGGCTAATGGTGCTACTTCCGTGTTGTACGAGGGCACGCCGGACACCCCGCACAGGGGCCGCTGGTGGGAAATCATCGACAAGTACAAAGTCTCGATCCTCTACTGTGCCCCGACCGCCATCCGTACGTTCATGAAATGGGGTGCCGAGATACCGGCAAAGTACAGGCTTAGGAGTTTGCGCTTGATCGGCACCGTAGGCGAACCGATCAACCCGGCCGCCTACATCTGGTACCGCGAGAACATCGGGCACAACCAAACGCCCGTTGTGGACACCTGGTGGCAGACCGAGACCGGGGCCATCATGATCAGTCCGCTCCCGGGCGTAACAGCAGGTAAACCGGGCGCGGCCATGAGGGCACTGCCAGGGGTCGTGGCCGACGTCGTAAATGACGCGGGCGCACCGGTTGCCAACGGCTCCGGCGGCTATCTGGTTCTGGGGGAACCTTGGCCATCCATGTTGCGCACCATCTGGGGAGACGCCGACCGGTACGTGGAGACGTATTGGTCACGGTTCCCGGGGCTCTACTTTGCAGGGGACGGCGCGAAGAAGGATGAGGATGGGGACATCTGGCTTCTGGGCCGGGTGGACGACGTGATGAATGTGGCGGGACACCGGCTTTCGACGACGGAGATCGAATCTGCGCTCGTCGCCCATCCGAAGGTGGCCGAAGCCGCCGTCGTGGGTGCCCTCGACGACACAACCGGGCAGGCCATCGTCGCCTTCGTCATCCTGCGCAGCGAGGCAGGTGACGGCGGACCGGAGGTTGTGCAGGAGCTGCGGGACCATGTGGCCAAGGAAATCGGCAAAATCGCCCGGCCCCGGCAGATCATGGTGGTAGCCGAGCTGCCTAAAACCCGGTCCGGCAAGATCATACGACGGCTCCTCAAAGACGTGGCGCAGGACAGGCCGATCGGGGATGTCACCACCTTGGCGGACGCGTCAGTCATGGAGTTAATCAAAGCGGGCATGCCGGGCGGCGCCGGGGGGCTGCACTAGTTGGGACGCACGTGTTGTTGAACGATGGACAGCGGGACGCGGCGGCGGAGTTGATCTGCAACCCTCCCTACGGCCCAGGGCCGCATGTCCTTCGTGGCCGGTCACGCGGCGGGAAGCACGTAGTCTGTATGCGGTCGCCGGTGTGGCGTTTTCTGACTGTGGCTTGGCCAAGGATGGACCGGAGTTCGTTGGTCCTTCGAGATCGTGGCTGCCGGATGTTCGGTTCGGGCTGGTGGAGGACCGTGTGCCCGGATGTGCCCGGGGACCGCAGAAAGGCGGTCCCCGGGCACATCTGACTTGCGGGTTGGCTACCGTGCTGCGAGTTCGGCTGGTGCCTCTTCGGCGCGAGGTGCGGCCGGGGCCGCGAGGTTTCGTCGCTGTTCGCGGCGTTCCATGGCTGTGGCCAGTAGTCCGAGTGCGATGTTGACGATCATGAAGCCCAGTGCCGCGACGATCTGTGCCTGAAGCAGGGAGCGGCTGTAGTACGTGCCGATCACGGTGGCGCTGCGCAGCAGTTCAAGGTAGCCGCCGAGCACGAAGGCCAGGGCGGTGCCCTTGAAGAGGATCACCATCTGGCTCACGAGGGCCGGGCTCATAGACCGCAGCGCTTGAGGCAGGAGCACCAGTTGCATGGTCCGGATCCCGGAGAACCCCAGGGCGTGAGCGGCCTCGGTCTGTCCGGAGGGAATGGCCTTTATTCCTGAGCGGAGGAGATCTCCCACGACGGCGCTACTGAAGAGCGTCAAGGCGATGACGAGGAACCAGAAGTCGGAGAGTTTCAGCCCGTAGGAAGGCAGCACCAGGGACGTGAAGTAGAGCAACAGAAGCAGCGGTACGCTGGCGAAGACGTCGGTAAATACGCGGCACGCGAGGCGGACGGCTTTGCGGCGCGAAAGCAGGCCGAAGGCGAGCAACGAACCAAAGAACAGGGACAAGGCCATGCCGACTGCTGCTGCGCGCAGGTTGTTGGCGAGTCCCTCTCCCAGGAGCGCCCACAGCCCCCATTGCGTGAACGGTTTCCAGGCCGCGGCGCTGAATTCCCCGTGTGCGTCGAGCACCTGATACACCTCGTACGCACCGAGGGCCAGAGCTGCAACGCAGATGATTTCGACGACGGTGTGGCGGCGTCGGGAGCGGGGGCCCGGCGTGTCGAAAAGTGTTTTGGTAGTCATCGGCTGAACGCCGCCTTTCGGTCAATAATGGCCACGAGCCGGCCGACGATGAGCCCGATCAGCAGGTAGCTGACTGCCGCTCCGCTGAAGATCAGAAACGGTTGGGCCTGGTCGACGGCGGCTTTGTTGGTGGCGAACGTCAGGTCCGCCACACCGACCAAGGCGGCGACCGAGGTGTTTTTGATCATGGTGATCAGCACGTTTCCCAGCGGCTGGACAACGGTCCCGAAGGCCTGGGGCAAGATGAGGTGCAGCATGGCGGGCCGCGGGCCGAACCCGAGGGCACGGAGGGCTTCCAGTTCACCTGAGGCGACGGTGTTGAGGCCGGACCGGAGTGTTTCGCTGACGAACGGCGCGGTGTAGAGGACCAGGACAATCGCGGCCGATACAAAAAGAGAGTACTGGATGCCCAGGAGCGGGAGGCCAAAGACGAACAGGACCATTTGAACCGGCAGCGGAATGTTGCGGAAGACCGTGACGTAGGCGGCGGCAGCAACGTTGAGCGTGCGGATCGGGCTGACCCGCATTGCCGTCAGCAGGGTTCCGAGTACCAACGCCCCGGTCCAGCCCAGCACAGTGAGTTCAAGGGTTATCAGGACTCCGCTGGTGAAGTCGGCGGCATAGCCGGAGAGGAAGGACATGATGACGGCCTACAGAGTGATGTGCGGAGCGGTGACCTCTGAGGGGCGCACGGCTCCGATGGTGCTGTCGTAGGCCTTCTTCCACTCGCCGTTGTCGGCGATCTTCTTGAGGAAGCCGTCGAGGTAGTCGTGCCACGCGGTGTCGTCCTTGGCGGATCCGATCGCGTATTCCTCTGTTGCGAGGTAGTCTCCGACGACCTTGAAGTCGCCCTTGTTCTGCTCGATCAGGCCCAGGAGGAGGGACTCGTTGGTGACCACGGCGTCAACCCGCTTTTGCTTCAGCGCCTGCGCGCATTCGCTGTAGGTGCCGAAGAGGGTGAGTTTTGCTTGGGGGGCCAGGGTGGGCAGGAGCTGGGCGGCCCGTGCGCCGGTGGTGGTGCACACGGGTTTGCCATTGAGGTCATCTTTGGTGGAGATGGATGATTCGTCGTTGCGGACCATCATGGATACGCCGCTTTCCAGATAGGGGCCCGCAAAGGCGACTACCTTTTTCCGTGCGTCGGTGACGGCGTAAGAGGCCAGGATCAGGTCGACTTTGTTCTGCTGGAGAAAGGCCTCACGGTTGGCCGTTACGGCTTCGACGTATTCAATGTTGTCCTCGCTGCCGGTCAGGTCTTTGGCGATGCGCTTTGCCAGTTCGATATCCAGGCCCTCCATCTCACCGCTGACCGGGTTTTTGACTCCGAACATGGGCTGATCGAATTTCACGCCGACGATGACTTTGCCGCGCTGCTGGATCTTGCTCATGGTCGTTCCGGCGGCGAAGCTCTGCGTCGGGGCGCTGGCGGGGGAGGGGGAGCTGCCGCAGGCGGTGGCGCCGAGGGCGAGGGTTGCGGCGATCGCGACGGAGGCGAGGATACGGAGGGTTTTCATGATTGTCCTTTTGGGTGGGCGTCGGCATCGGTGCCGAGGCTGGTTGGGTGGGGGATTAGTGCACGGAGGAGAGGAAGCTGCGGGCGCGGTCGCTCTCGGGGGCGGAGAAGAAGGTTTCGGGGTCTGCTGTTTCGACGATGGCGCCGTCGGCCATGAAGATGATGCGGTCTGCGCAGGACCGTGCGAAGGACATTTCATGGGTGACGACGAGCATGGTTGTGCCGCGTTCGGCGAGCTGTCGCATGGTGGCAAGGACGTCCTGGGTGGACTCCGGGTCCAGGGCTGAGGTGGGTTCGTCGAAAAGGATTACTTTGGGGTCCATGGCGAGGGCCCTGGCAATGGCGGCTCGTTGGGATTGTCCGCCGGAGAGCTGCGCGGGGAAAGCATTGGCTTTCGCCCCGATACCCACCATGTCAAGGAGTTCGCGGGCGCGCTGTTCGGCTGCGGCTTTGCTCTGGCCCAGGATCTTCCTTGGGGCAAGCGTGATGTTGTCCAGGATGGTCCGGTTCGAGAACAGATTGAATGATTGGAAGACCATGCCGACTTCGGTGCGGAATTTGAAGAGTTCCCGCCCTTCGGCCGGCTGCGGTGCGCCATCGACGAGGATCTGTCCGCTGTCAATGGTTTCCAGACGGTTGATGGTCCGGCACAGCGTGGATTTGCCGGAGCCGGAGGGGCCGAGGACGACGACGACTTCTCCACGCCTGACGCTGAGGTTGATGTTGCGCAGAGCGTGCAGGTTGCCGAAGTGTTTTTCCACGGCCCGGAATTCGACGACGACGTCGCTTTCCGCAGGCAGTATTGAGGCGGTTTCGGGCATGGGGTATTCCTGTCTTGGGTTGCGGTGACGAGGTCTTCTGAACGAAAACCTGTTGAAAAGGGAGGCCGTGCGGGCCGGTTAGGGGAGGCCGAGCTCCCGAAGGGTGGTTGCCACCCGTTTTTCCTGCTGCCTGAGGAAGGTACGGAAGGATTCGCCGGTGGTGAAGGCGTCCTCCCAGCCGTTGTCGGACAGCGCCTGTTTCCAGGCCGGGGAATCATGGAGCCGGGTTAGCGCCTCGATGAGTCTGTTCCGGTCCGCCTCGGACAAGCCCGGAGGAGCGAGGACTCCGCGCCAGTTCGTGAAGACTAAGTTGATCCCGGACTCGCGGAGGGTGGGTGCCTGGATCCGGGCCTGGCGGTTAGGGCCCGAGACAGCCAGCACCCGCAGCTGTCCGGAATCGATCTGCTCCGCATACTCTGCCAAACCCGAAGTTCCGAAGGTGACCTTCTTCTCCAGCAGCGCCGGCAAGAGCTCACCTCCGCCGGCATAGGGTCGGTATTTCACGTCTTTGATCCGGATGCCTGCGGTGCGTGCCAGCTCCATCGGGAAGAGGTGGTCCGGTCCGCCGACGGCCGAGCCGCCCCCCACCGTGATGGTTGCCGGTGAGGCTTTCCACGCGGCGACCAGGTCCCCGACCGTCCGGTACGGTGAGTCCGAACGGACCAGGATGCCTTCGGGCTCCTCAAGCATTTTGGCTACTGGCGTGGCGTCTGAGACGCTGATTTTGGAGCCGGTTGCGTAGCCGGAGCCGACAACACCCAGTCCCATCATCATCATGAGGCTGGGGTTTCCTGCCTCATTGGTCAGCCGGGCCATGGCAACGGTGCCGCCGTCGCCTGTGACGTTGAAAATTTCGATATGCCCCGCGATTCCGGAATCTTCCATGACGCGGGCCGCGATCCGGGCGGTGATGTCATACCCGCCCCCTGGGCTGTTCGGGACCATCATGCGGGTGTCGGATACCGACTCGGCTCCCGGGGCGGCCGATCCACAGGCACTCACAGTCAGGAGCAGTACGACGGCTGCGGCTCTCGCGTACTTGGACAGGGTCATCCTGCTCCTCACCTCCTTGTGGTGTCCGCCGGGCCTTGATGGCGTGGCTACTATCAAAGAGTGACTCACGTCATGTCAGATGTCACTGTTAGCGAATCAATGGAGGTTGTGGTCTTTGTGGTCACGTTCACTGCCGGGTAGGCGCCTCACCTTGTCGGGGCAGTTTCTGCTTCTGCAGCTTGGCGTGATTTCCGCCGTTCTGCTGGCGGTCACGATGGTCTCGGTGACTCAGTCACGGGCGGAGTTCGTCGAAGTCCGCGGGCAGAGGATGTTGGCGATCGCAGAAAATCTGGCGTCGACGCCGCTGGTCCGGGACGATATCACTGCGCCTCAGGCCTCCATCATGCTGGCGCCGGACGTGGACAAGTCCCGTGCCCTCTCTGGTGCGTCGGTGGTCGCCGTGACCGACGCGAAGGGGACCGTCATTGCGTCCTCGGATCCGCAAACAGTGGGGGACACTTTGGACCTGGCCGCGGACCGGTCACCTCTTGGACGGTCGTGGACCGGCGACCTGACGCTGGGCGGCCGGCAGACCATTGGGGCCCGGGTCCCGGTCCTTCAAGCAGACGGAACCGTCAACGGTGTCGCCCTGGTGGCCGACGAATACCCTCCCTACGGCAGCGCACTGGCCGCAGCCGTGCCGGATCTTATGCTCTTCCTCGGGATGGGAGCCGCGCTGGGCCTTGCCGGCTCCTGGCTCTTGTCACGTCTCATCCGCAGACGCACCAGAGGGCTGGAGCCGGACGAGATCGCCGAACTGGCAGACAACCGTGAAGCGCTCCTCTACAGCATCCGCGAAGGCGTGATCGGCGTCGGACTGGACGGCAAAATCACCCTGCTGAACCAGACTGCGACCGACTTGCTGGGACTCCCGCCCGACGCCGCCGGGACGCCCGTCAAGGAGTTGCCGCTGGACGGGCACCTCCAAGGCCTGCTGCTCGAGACCACGAACGGTGAGGAAACGATGGCTGTTAGCGGATCGCGACTCCTCGTGCTCAACCGACGCACGGTCGGAAGCCGCGGCCGCCCGATGGGAACTGTCACTACCCTGCGTGACCGGACCGAACTGGCCGAATTGGAAAGCCGGCTCGCAGCGAACCAGAGCATCACTGAAACGCTCCGCGCCCAGACGCACGAGTTCCTAAACCAGCTCCATACCGTGTCGGGTCTGGTCCAGCTGGGCGAATTTGCGGAAGTAAGGACCTTTATCGGGACTCTGACCCGGCGCCGCGCGGAGATAAACGACGAAATAGCCCAGCGCATCAAGGACCCCTCCGTCGCCGCACTGCTCGTGGCCAAAACAAGCCTCGCCGCCGAATCCGGCATCGAACTTCGACTTTCCGGCGAATCATGTCTCGGTCCGCTGGAGCCCTCTCTGGCAGCCGACGCCATCACCGTCCTAGGGAACTTCATCGACAACGCGGTCGATGCCATCGCCGGCCTTACCGACGTCACGGTCCTCGTCGACGTCAGCGACAATGATTCAATGATCACCATCCGAGTTAGTGACCCGGGACCTGGGGTGCCCGAGGATCTCGAGCAGCGCATCTTCACCCGCGGGTTCAGCACCAAACCGGCACCGGCGTCCGGGCGTGGCGTGGGCCTGGCCCTGGTCCGCCTCGTATGTTCCAAACGGCACGGCTCCGTTGCGGTCCACAACGACGCCGGGGCCGTCTTCGAAGCCACGCTTCCCTACGCCACCGTGGTCCATGATTGACGTTCTCGTCGTCGAGGACGACTTCATGGTGGCCCGGATACACACCCGATTCGTTGAGCAGACTCCTGGCTTCCGTGTTGTTGGAACCGCATCCACCGGCAAGGACGCACGGGAAGCTGTCCAGGAGCTTCGCCCGGACCTGGTGCTCCTCGACGTGCACCTGCCCGACATCAGCGGCCTTGACCTGCTCCGCGAGCTCCGCGCGGCACGGGTGCCCGTCGGCGTCATCATCATCACCGCTGCCACGGAAGCTCACAGTGTCCGCGATGCCCTCGAAGGCGGCGCAGCCCACTACATCGTCAAACCCTTCGAATATGAAGACCTGGCCGCCCAGCTTCGACGATTCCAGGAACGCCACGATGCGTTAAACCGGGCCAAAGCGACGGGTCAGGAAGACATCAACAAGATCTTCGGATATTCAGCCCGGCCATTGGCCGAGGTCATCCACCGCCTGCCTAAGGGTTTGAGCACCGAAACGGCCACGCTCGTCGCGGCGTCGCTCGAGGGTGGTGGCGAAATTTCCGCCTCCGACTGCGCGGACACTACCGGGCTCTCTCGCGTAAGCGTAAGACGCTATCTCGAATATTTTGTCGAAACGGGTCAGGCTGCCGTCCGTCTGGAGTACGGCCGCGCAGGACGCCCGGAGAGAAAATACCGGCGTCACTGAGCGGTGATTGGAGCAGAACATATCGGCCGCTATCGATGCGGGTATGCACCTACAGCGAGACGTCCCGCCGGCCGATCCGATGCCCAGTCAGTGATCTTCGTCGTCGAAGGCCTGCCCTGCCCGTGATGGGAAACGGTGGCGGCCCAAGACGGGAACGGGCGGTCAAGTGACTATCCGTTAAGTTGAGGCGCAGAACTGCCTCGGCTGGGCTGAGAACGATGAACGAATTCTACCGCCGGTGCAATGAATGTGTAAGCGTCGATGTGCTGGCCGAAATCATGATTGTCGTCGACGACGAAAGCCGCCACACGGCCGTCGGCGCCCCCGTTTGAGGGCTCCCAGTCGAAGCAACAACCCAGCGTTTAGGACGTCTCGGGACCTTAGCCCCTATTGTTCGTGTTCGGACGGTCAAGACTTGAGGTGAGAGACCGCGTCCCTCCAAGGTGCTCTAGCAGCTGTTGGAGGTGGCTGGGCGTCCTCGGCCGCCTCCAGGCGGCGGAGCATCCCGGGACCCGGCCGTCGACGCCGTAGTGCAGTGACTGACCCCGATTGTAGCGTGGCTCGTCCGCCGCAACTTCCGAGGAGAGCAATGCCCCGACTCCACCCGCCGCCACTGCGCGAACACCCCGTCGTGACGAGGTTCCGGGAGAAGCGTGCCGAGCACCCGCAACTAAGGATCGCCGATGCAATCACCGGCTTTGCCGGATCGATGCCTTTCGTTTACGTCCATGTGGTCGTCTTCGCCGGGTGGATGCTGTTCGTCGAGAAGAGCCCGTGGCCGACGCTGACCCTCGTCGTTTCGCTGGAGTCGATCTTCTTGTCGACCTTCATCATGATTGGGCAGAACAGGGCATCCGCCTTCCAGCAGGAAAAGGCTGATCACGACTTCCTCGAGCAGGAAACCGAACTTAAGAACAACACGGAGCTCACCCGCGAGACCCACAAGCTCATGACGGAGCTGCATAGACGTGTGATCGGTCAGGGATGACCGCCGTCTATGGCCCGGAGAGCGCCGCCCCGACTACCCAGAGTCCCCTGGCAGCTCGCGGCGTGCGTTGGCTGCGGATGGGGCGACACGGCGGCATGCCACACGCGGCTTCGCCGTCGTCAACCCGGCCGTCAGCGCCGTTGCGCAGACCGTGCCCACCAAGCCGGCAGAACGCCGCGGGGCCTCGTTCGTGCAGATCCGACACCGGTTGGATCGGGATTTTCATAGCCGGGACGGTGCTCGCCTGGGCGGGCATCGCGGCCATCCGCTGGATCCGCGTCCTGCGACGGTCGGAACCTCCGGGCCGCGCCGTTTCGCCGGCGGGCCATCCAGCCTTGATCGTGAACCCCCGCAGCGGCGGCGGCAAGGCCGATCGCCTCGGCTTGGTCAACGAATGCCGGGCCCGCGGCATTGAAGTGCTCATTTTGGAACCGGGGCAGGACCTGACCGGACTGGCCGAGGCCGCAGTGGCCCGCGGCGCCGACGTGCTCGGCATGGCAGGCGGGGACGGCTCGCTTGGGTTGGTCGCGGACGTGGCCGCCCGGCACGCTGTGCCCATGGTCGTGGTGCCCGCCGGCACCTTCAACCACCTAGCCATGGATCTCGGTCTCGACCGCGGCGATGTTATCGGGGCGCTCGAGGCCTTCGGAGTGGCGGTGGAACGTCGCATCGACCTCGGGCAGGTCAACGGCCGGGTGTTCGTCAACAACGTCTCGCTCGGGCTGTACGCGCAGATCGTCCGCTCTCCCGAATACCGAAATGAAAAGGCGGACACCACCCTGAGCATGCTGCCGACCATGCTGGGGCCTGGGAGCCGACCCTTCGACCTGCGCTTCACCGGTCCGGCGGGGGAGCGGTACACCGGCGCGCACGTCGTCCAGGTCTCGAACAACCCGTATGGCCGCACGCCCGCTACCCTCGCCAATCGGCCGCGACTCGACGGCGGCCACCTCGGGGTGATCGCCCTCAAGCTCCCGGACGATCCAGCAGAAGCACGGCGCCAGTTGGCCGCGGCCAGCAGGCACCCGGAGACGTTTCCCGGCTCCGTCGCCTGGGAGCCCTCGACGTTTGAGGTGGATTCAGGTGGGCCGATCGACGTCGGAATGGACGGGGAGGCACTCCGTATCGCCGCCCCACTGCGGTTCACCATTCGGCCGGGCGCGCTGCGGATCCGCCTTCCCCGAGAGACCCGGCTCTCACCGGCGGCCCGCCCGCTCCCGGCCCGCTCGACTCTTCGGGACTTACTGCGCAGCTGGCTCGGCCGTTGGTTGGAGCTACGGCCGCCGCGGCCGCGTACCACCCCGCATTAACGTGGGTGCCAGCGTCGACTGTCGTGACTGCGCCAAGGCCCTGGTGGAGCACATAAGGTGTCGCGTCTATGGCTCACAGCAAGGCCCGCGGGAGACCGAGGCTGTCAACGGGCCGTGCAAGCACGGTCAAAAGGACTTTCGGCCCTGAACGGATGCGCAGGCAAAGTTGCAGCAGGACGTAAAGGGCGCGGGGGACTCTTTGCAGAAGGGCACGGATCAGCTGCGCGAGGCCGCCGAGGCGAACCAGGGAAAGGTCGCCGCGTGGTGGAACGACGTGCAGACCAGCTGGGACGACCAGATCGCGTCGGTCCGGCGCGACATTGAGTCCTCGAGAGCAGAGCACGACCTCAAGGCCGCGCAGCGATATGCAGACGACGCCGAGGAAGACGCCAAGTTCGCGATCGCGTACGCCTGTTGGGCGGTAGAGGAGGCCGAGTACAGGGTGCTCGACGCCGTGTTGGCTCGAAAGGACGCCGACAGTATGTGAGGGGACGGCAGTCGGGCTGGACCGTGGTCCTGTTCGTTCTGGCTAGGGTGGGTGGGCCAATGAGGAAAGGACGAGGCTCAGGGGTTTTCCTGTCCCCGGCGGTGTGCATTTTCACCTGGTTACTTTCGCCCAGTCGTCTTTAGCGCCGACAGGTGCGACGTAGCGTGCTTGTCGGCTCTCGAGTTCCATGTTCCGGGGATTTTTTGAAGATCTCTTTTCCGGAATCTTTGTTTACCGGTGGCTTGGGGGAGGGCTGGTTCTCGTTTGTCCGGCCAATCGGGGTGCTGTACGGTGTCCACACCGGAGTGAGTTACTGCCGTTGCTGCTTTGTGGCTCGCTCCTTGCCTGCTTCCCACGCAGGCAGATCCCCGGAAACCCGGGGATCTTCCTGCCTCAACTCACGCAGGCAGTGCTGTCACACCGTGGGCGCGATGTTCTGGTTCAACCGGAAGAGATTGGTGGGGTCGTATTCGTTCTTCAGTTCCACGAGCCGCCGGTATGTATCCGCCGGGTACGACGCCCGGACGAGCGTCGTATTCGCTTCCCCTGTGAAATTCACGTAGGCCGCCACGTCCGGACCGAGCGCGGACGTCACGCCTCGGGCCCATTCGACGACATCCGCGAAGCCTTCCGCCGTCGGCGTGCGCGCAATAACATTGACGATGAATTCTTGGTCGCGGAGTGCGAAGGCCGTTGCTTCGGCAGGAACCCGGCCGACCGCGCCGCCTAGGTGGTGCACGTGAATTTCCGTCATGGCGTTGGGCGATGCTGCAAACGAGTCCAGCAGCACGCGCACGGACGCGTCGTCGGCGGCGCGCAGAAATGCCGAGCGGAAATAGTTGTGCATGCCCCGCGGGTACAGCGGATCGAGCGCCTGCTGCCACCCCGCGTACGGGTTGGCCGCGAACACATCGGCGATGACCGTGCCCAATGACCGGAAGGGCGCGGTGGCGGCCTCGCCGGCATCGAGATCGCCGGACCAGCACCCTCCCACAGCGATGACGGGCTTGCCGTGCACTGATTCTGGCAGGAACGGGACCGGCGGCGCCGTGGTCATGTTGACCAGCGTGGTCAGCTCATCGGGGGCCGCCGCGCATGCCGCCCGATAGCCGCGCAACACCTGCTCTGCCTCTTCTGCGGGGTAGAAAACCAGGCCGGAAAGGACGATGGGCCCCACTTCGTGCAATTGATAGTCGAAGGACGTCACCACACCGAAATTGCCGCCGCCGCCGCGCAGTCCCCAAAACAAATCGGGGTGCTCGTCGGCACTGGCGTGAATAAACTGCCCGTCAGCGGTGACGACGTCGGCCCCGACCAGGTTGTCGCTTGCCAGCCCGTGCTTGCGCACGAGCCAGCCGATGCCGCCGCCGGTGGTGAAGCCGGCGATGCCGGTCGAGGACACCAGACCGCCGGTCACCGCAAGCCCGAATTGCTGGGTCTCTGCGTCCACGTCCCTCCAGGTACACCCTGCCTGTGCCGCCACCCGGCGGCGGGCAGGATCCACCTGGACCCCCTTCATCAGCGAAAGGTCCAGCACGATACCGTCGTCTACCGTGGAAAACCCGGGGATCGAATGGCCACCACCGCGAACCGACAACGGCAATCCCTCGCTGCGCGCGAAATCGACCGTGCGGATCACATCTGCCACACCTGCACAGCGTGCGATGAGCGTTGGACGGCGGTCGTGGGCCCCGTTCCAGATGCTGCGTTCGTGGTCGTAGTCGGCGTCCCCTGGCCGGACGACCGTGCCGCGCAGGCCGGCGGCGAACTCGGCTATGGTGGCCTCGCCGAGGCGGGTCGGCCTAGTCTGCGTCGTTGTCACGATGCGTTCCTCCTGATTGCTGTTTGTTTGTCAGATCCATTTGTCAGATCCAGGAATAACGCTAGGGAACCGTCCTCAACGAGCACTCAACGTCGTCTCAACATCGTCATCGGAGTCCCGCCTACGCAGTGCGGCCAGTCGCTGACCGGCGATGAGGCATCTCGTTCGGTCGAAAATCGCCCCAGCCCTGTCAATTTCGCGGGCCGCCCGATGCGGGTCGCCGAGCTCGTTGGATAGCTCTGCCACCATCAACCGTTGCCAGCCAGCGTGTCGCCGCCATGGGGCGACCTTTTCCGCTGCCTGCCTGTACATTTCTCTCGCTGCCCGGACCTCCCCGGAGATCAGTTCGGCGGCACCGAGAATGGTCAGCGTGGCGCCCATCCCCACCTGATCTCCCGCGGACTCGAACCCTGAAAGACAACGCCGAGCGTCTGTCAGGCCGCGGTCGATTTCACCGCCCATGGCGCGGAGCAGGGCGATATTAATCTCCGTCAGCAGCTCGCCGCGTCGGTCGCCCAGCCCGAGCCGAAGCTCCCGCGCCAAGGACAGGGCCTCATCGGCCGCGCTGTGGTCGCCACAGTCGCGCAGAATGCAGCCAAGTTGGTGAAGTGTTTGCGCCCTAGCCAGGTCATCTCCTAACTCGGCGAAATGTTCGGCTGCGTCCGTGATGACGGATAGCGCAGACTCCGTGTCTCTCGAAAGCCTGGCCGCGTAGCCGATCGCGGACAGCACGTAGCCTTTGGCCTGGATGACGCCAACCCGCCGGCCCAACAGCAGGGTCTCCTCGACGCAGGGGACCAACCGTCCGGCGATCGGGACCAGTTGCAGGCTGGGCGTGATCACCGGCAGGAAAGGTGGAGTGCTGGTCTCAGACTGTGCGAGTTCGCTCAGGCAGGTGTTTAGGTGACGGGCGGCGAGTGGTCCGTCCTCCCGGGACAACGCGCACTGGCCGAGCAGCCAACTGCTGGCAGCGCAATGTTCGGGTCTGCCACCCTCGACTGCCTCTGTGTGAACGTCGGCTGCCAGCTGTTCGGCCTCGTCCAAGTCGAAAGTGCTCCAGGCGAGCGAGGTCTCAATGAGCCGGGCCATCGCCACCTCGTCGGGGTTGCCGATCTCCCGCATAATTGCCAGGGCCTCCGCGCCGAACGCCCGATGCCGATCGCCCCGGCCCTGCCGGCTGTCCAGCCCGGTCAGGCCGATCAGAGCGGCCGCGCGTGGCCGGGTCGAGTCGGGAGCCACCGCCAAGGCACGCTCGACCCAACGTGCTCCCTCGACCGCGTGACCGCGGACGAACCAGAACCGCCACAGGCTGGCGGCGAGCCGGAGCGCGGTCTCGGGCTCGCGGGCGCACGACCAGCGGAGCGCAGCGCGCAGGTTGTCGTGCTCGCGGTCGAGTAACTTCGGCTGTTCGATGACCACCCCTGTGGCCCGTTCGGGATTGTGGGATTCGGCGACGGCAAGGAAATAGGCGCAATGCGCAGCCGCCAGTTGAGCCGCCTCACCTGCATGATCGAGATTCTCTTGGCCAAACTGGCGGACTGTCTCCAATTGCCGGTATCGGGTCCCGGCGCCCCTCCTTTCGGTAATCACCAAAGACTTGTCCACCAGCTTGGCCAACAGGTCGAGCAGTTCGATCTGCTGGAGGGGCGCGTCAGCGCAGACTGCTACCACAGCGTCGAGGGTGAAACCACCCGCGAACACGGACAGCCGGCGCAGCAGAACCTGCTCCTGTTTGGTGAGCAGTTCGTGGCTCCATTCCAAGGTGCCACGCAGGGTCTGGTGCCGCGTGACGCCGCTGGTTCCCCCGCCGAGCATGGACAAAGCATCGCCCAATCTCTGGACGATCTCGGCGGGTTCGAGTACGGCCGTTCTGGCCGCGGCCAATTCCAGGGCCAGCGGCATCCCGTCGAGCCGTCGGCACAACTCTGTCACCCCCCGCGCGTTGTCGGCGTCGAGTGCGAAACCCGGCCGGACCTGCGCTGCCCGCTCAACGAATAGACGGACAGAGGGCAGACGGCCCAGCACGGCCAGGTCGAGAGCGTCGGTCCGCAGGGGCGGGGGAAGGGGCAATGACGGCACCCGGTAGGTGTACTCCCCGTCGACATGGAGTGGCTCCCGGCTGGTAGCCAGCACCTTAACCCCAGGGGATCCGTCAAGAAGCGTGACGACGAGTTGCGCACAGGCCGCGAGCAGGTGTTCGCAGTTGTCCAGCACGAGGAGCAGCGAGCGTCGCCGCAGTTGGTCGACCAGCGCTTGCACGCGGCTTGGTGCCGCGCCGGAATCCAACCCGAGGACCTCGGCTACGGCATCGGCCACCAGCAGCGACTCCCCAACGGACGCGAGGTCGACGAACCAGACTCCGTCCACGTACTCGGGACGAACTGTCTTCGCAGCCTCCAATGCCAGTCTTGTCTTGCCGCTGCCGCCAGCCCCGGTGAGGGTGAGCAGGCGAGAATGGCCCATCAGCCGCTCGACGTCAGCGAGCTCACGCTCGCGCCCGATGAAGCTTGTCAACGGGGATGGCAGATAACCGATGGCATCGTCTTTGCCGGTCACGCCGGCGGGCTGGTGGAGGCGCTCCTCGGGCGGCGAGCCGGTCAACAACTCGCGAAACAGCCCCATCGTCCGGGTGTCCGGGTCGGTCCCGAACGCGTCGAGGAGTTCGTCGACCAGCCGCTCATATCGTGCCAATGCTTCCGACCGCCGGCCCATTCCAGCCAGCACCTCCATCTGCGCGCGCACGGCTCCCTCGTGGACGGGATCGGATTCGAGCGCATGGGTGAGGATGACCAACGCTTCCTCCGGTGCGCGCTGCGCCACCGTGGAGGCCAGTTTCACCAGTACCTCGCGATGGATTTCCCGGAGCTCATCGCGGCGTGTCGTCAGCCAATCCGCATCCGGCAGCTCCGGCAGAAGATCACCACTGTACAAGTCGGCCGCATCGCGCAGGCTTGCCTCGGCACCTGCAGCCAACGCTGCCACGGCTGAACGCTCAAACTGCAGAACATCGACGTCGACCGGGCCCATGTCATCCAGCACGACCACTTCACCGCGGATGGCGAGCAACCCGTCGCTGCCGGCTCCAGCGCCAGCGAGCGCACGGCGAGCGACGTACAGGGTCTGATGCAGATTCCGTGTGGCGGTCACCGGCTCCATGTCAGGCCACAGGCGGTCCAGTACCTGTTCGCGACGGCCACGCTGACCACGCGCCAACGCCAGCATCGCCACCACGGCCTTTGCCTTCTGCAGCCGCCAGCGGCTGTTCTCGACGGCGTTCCCGTTGACGTACACGGTGAACGAGCCGAGAAGCTGGATGCGCAACCCGCTGTGGGTAGGCTTCATGGTTCTTCAGTATCCGCTCGCCAACCGGCGTTGTCGAACAACGAAATTTCACACACGCTCGCTGCCTTGGCGCACTCTGTGAGCGGCCATCACTAGCAAGCAAACCACTTCCATGACGACACGGCCACGTGGTGACCTTCCGTGAACGCCCCGGCGCCACGAGCTTCCTGAGAACCCGCTCCTGAGGGGATGTCAGCTATCGGGGCGGCCGTGCAGCTGCAGCGAGATTGGGCGGGCGGTCCGGCCTGCCGATCTGAGACTCAGTCCGCAAGGAGTTTGTCGCCGTGAACCTCGAAGTGGTCCCCGGGCTTGCTGATAGCGCACGTCGCGCGCAGGCGTCTTCCCGCATCTCGTTCTTGGCCGGGGAGAGGTGGGCGGGCGTTTGTCCGGCAAAGGTTGGGTGGACATTGTCCACACCGATGTAACGTGATGCCGTAGAACATCGGTGGCCCTCCGGCACTGGTCCAGGCAGAGTCGGAAAGATGAGGCGATGAACAACCCTCCGTACCTGCGCTGGGACGAAGCGGGCCAGCAGCAGCTCCTCGCCCGGGCTGAAGCGCTGCTCCTGCGGGGCGGACGGTGCCTGCTCGGAATAGCAGGGGCGCCCGGTGCCGGAAAATCAACGATCGCCGAATGGCTGCTGGAGCACCTGCTCACCGGCCATCCCCGGCAGGTCGCCCTGGTCCCCATGGACGGGTATCACCTGGCGCAGTCGCTGCTCGAGTCCCGCGGGCTGGAACACCGCAAGGGCGCTCCGGACACCTTCGACGGTGCCGGGTACGTCGCGTTGCTCCGCCGGCTGCGCTCAGAAACGTCGCGGGAGATCTTCGCACCGGTCTTCCGCCGCGACGTCAACGACGCGACCGCCGGGGCCATCGCCGTCCCGCCGGAAACACGCCTGATTATCACCGAGGGAAACTATCTGCTTCTTGAAGAGGCCCCGTGGAACGAGGTCGCATCCCTCCTGGATGAAACCTGGTTCGTGGAACTCGAACAGGGCGAACGCCTGCGCCGGCTCACCGCCCGGCACCTGAAGTTCGACAACGACGCCGCCATCGCCGAATGGCGTGCAACCGGCAATGACGAACGCAATGCCCGCCTGGTAGCAGCAGGAAGCCAGCGGAGCACACTGGTGATCGAGCACACACCGGAGACCGTCTCGGCGCCCGGCCGCGAGTAAGCGGCTGGAAACCGAGCCGCCAGCTTCATAGTGCTTGGTCGGGACGGCGCCTACTTCGCCCGGGGGCGGTTAGATGAGCTTCGACGGGCTGGCCGGGACGTAATCGGTCGCCCCGGTTTCGGTCAAGGCCAAAGCGTTGCTCGAGGAGCTGGTGTGCCGTGCCGGTCCCTGAGCGCCCTGAACAATCGTGTGGGTTTGCGGTGCGTGCCTCGGTGATCAGGTAGCAGCTGGTCTAGAGGCGCTAGAGCCCTCTAGACGGTCTTGCGCCGGGCGCCCGCCAACCGGCCGGCGCCTCTTCCGGTCGATTCGGCCGCCCCTGACCTGTCAGGAGGCGGGGCAACGGAGCGGGCCTACACTCAAATGCATTCATGATTAGTGAAAGAGTGTAGGCCCGGTGCGTATGCGGCAAAAGGATGCACGCTACCTGCCAGGGCGGCCAGGAACTGCCGTTGATCCCGGTCGCGAACGTCGGTCAGCGGCGCGGGCTATTCGTAGCGTAGGGAGTCGATCGGGTTTTGCCGCGCGGCCCGCCAAGCCGGGAGAGTTCCGGCGATGAACGCGATGGCCATCACCAGGAGGATGACTCCCGCGACGGGGCCGGGGGCGAAAGCGAGGATGTGGAGTCCGGCCAGATCGCGGAGGGGTCCCCGGGCGAGGGCGCCGCTGACCGCGGTGCCAAGTCCGATGGCGGCGGCCGAACCGATGGCACTTCCCAGGAATCCGATGAACGCGGCCTCGGTGCTGAACAGCGCGAAGACGGATCCGCTGCCCATGCCCATGGCTTTCATGAGCCCGATTTCCCGGGTGCGTTCCTGCACGGACATCAGCAGGGTATTCACGATCCCGAAGCCCGCGGCGACCAAGGCGATGATGGCGAACGCATCCAGGACGCCGATGATCCCATTGATGACGGTCTTTACGGTGCCGATCCGGTCATCGAGGGTCTGGGCGGTGTAACCGGCGGCAGCGAGCCTGGCCTTCATGTCGCTGACCTGTGCAGCCGAGGAGGGGGCGAAGGTGGCCGTCACGTTCGCCCATGCAGTTTTTGTGGCCGCGGGGGCGCCGGTGCTCTGAGCGTCTGCGAGCGTGGTTGTGAGGGATTTGTTGATGAAGGCACCGCCGCCGCCAAGCAGGGCGCTCTGTTCAACACCGGTGATGCGGGCAGTGACCGGGTGCATGGTTCCGTTCGCGTCGGTGATGCCGATTGTGGCGTCCTGGCCGAGGGCCTGGTTGTTGTCCGCGAAGCCCAGCGGTGCTACGTAGCTGGCAGGGAGGATGAGTTGCGGTTCGGTGCCCGAGTCGTCAAGGGCTGTGCCTGCGGCGAGTTGGGGCTGTGCCCCGGCGAGGGGGCTGACGGAAAGCTGGTACTTGTCGTGGCCGTTCCATTGGATGTAGTCCGGGTTCAGCCGGGTGACCGGGCTGACGCCGGTGATGCCCGGGATGGCGCCGATCGTGGTCAGGTCGGACTGGCCCAGGGCCACCTGGGTGGAGCCGGGCCGGCCCCCCGCCGCGAGGGTCCGGACGCTGGCATCGTATTTTTTCGGCCCGGTGCCGGGATTGCCGCTGGTGTCGGCCTTGCTGACAGTGAAGGAGTTACTGGAGCCGACGGCGGCGATCTGACTGTCTATGTAGTTCGAGATGCCGGTGCCCAGGCCGTTGGTGATGGTCAGCGTGAAGGCGCCGACGAAGATGGCAAGGATGGTCAGCGACGTGCGCAGTTTGCTCCGGAAGCTGTTCGTCATGGCGGTCTTCAGGATTTCGAGCGGTTTCATGCCGCGTGCTCCTCGTCGGTAGTGATCAGCAGGCCGTCGCGAATGTAGAGGCGGCGGTTGAAGCGGGCGGCCAGGTCGTGGTCGTGGGTGACCGTGATCAGGGTGATGCCGTGGTTGGTGTTGAGGTCGAACAGGATGTCCTCGACGATGCGCCCGGTGGCGGTGTCCAGGTTTCCGGTGGGTTCGTCGGCAAAGAGGACCTGAGGGTTGTTGACCAGGGCCCGGGCGATCACGACGCGTTGTTTCTGGCCGCCAGAGAGGTTGCCGGCCTTGTTGCGGGCCTTGTCGGCCAGTTCGAGCTGTTCCAGGACGGCCATTCCGCGGGCCCGCCGTTCGCGGGCGCCGACACCGGCGATCTTCAGCGGCAGCACCACGTTCTCCAGCACGCTGGCGGCGGAGTTGAGGAAGAACTGTTGGAACACGAAGCCGAACATCGAATTCCGCAGTGCATTAAGCTTGCGCCCGTTCAGGGTTTTCGCGTCGGTCCCGTCGACGTGGATCTCGCCGCCGCCGGGAGTATCCAGTAGCGCGAGAAGGTGCATCAAGGTCGATTTACCCGAGCCGCTCTTGCCTACGATCGCCACGGTATCGCCGCGGGCGATCTCCATGGTGACGCCTTTGAGGGCATCGAAGCGGTCAGGGCCTCGACCGTAGGTCTTGGTCAGGTCATGGGCGGACAGGATTGGCACAGACATGGGGTTCCAATCAGGAGTCGGAATATTAAGAGGTCACGGATGCGGGCAGGGCGAAGTCGGGTTGGCGAGTGCCCCGGAGGGTGTTGTCAGAATCCGGGCGGCAGCAGCCCGGTGGAGATCCGCGCAGCGGCGTCGAGGATGTCCTCCTCGCCGGCATCGAGATCTCGGGCCGCCATGCCCGTCATGTTAATGATGAGCAACGAGAAACGTACCCGGAGCTGGTCTTCGACGCTGGCGTCCGGCGGGGTCAGAATGGAGAACAGTTCACTGACGACGGCGGCCATCCCGCCAGGCTGTCCGGGTTCTCCCCGGATGTCGCGGACCAGGCGGTAGTTGGCGCCAAGGAAGCGGAACATCCGCAGTCCCTGGTTGTGCATGATGGCGGTCCAGCGGGCGAGCACCTCACGGCGCAGATCCGGGCCAGCATCCTGGGCCCGCGCCCATTCCACCAAGGTGGTGACCTCGGCCAGCATGGTCTCGATCAGCGCCCGGACAATAGCTTCCTTGCTGGTGAAGTGGTAATACAGGGCCGCCTTGGTGATCCCCAGCTGCTCAGAGATCTGCCGCATCGACGTCGACTCATACCCTTGGTCGGCGAACAGACGCAGCGCCACGGACTGGATCTTCTCCCGTGTCCCGCCCGCACCTTCCGGCGCACCCACTGCTGGTTCACTCATCTGTCCGACCACTGCCTTACGTCTAGGAATACTGCCATCCGGACCGGGTTGATAACTGACCGGCCGGTAAGTGCCATACTAACCGTGCGGTAAGTACGCCGCAAAACAACCCCCGGAGGACATGCGGCATGGACGTTGAGACCCAGCTCGGGCGGGCCCGACTTTCGCCCCGACAGATCGTCACCGCCATGAGCGGGCTGATCATCGCGATGCTGAACAGCGTCCACATCAAGGACATCGGGGCCGCCTCGGGCACCAGCACATTTGCCCGGAACATGGGCGGATCGCTGGGGATCTCGGTGCTCGGCTCGATCTATGCCAGCCGCCTGGCCGACACGATGGGTAGCCCTGGCGCCGGTGGACTGCACCAGCGCGGCCAGATCACCCCCGCCGCGCTGCACTCGTTGCCGGCCGAGATCCAGGACCTCTTCAAATATGCCGTCACCGACGGCATCCGGAACGTGTACCTCTGGGCGTCGATCATCGCCGCGGCCGGCTTCGTCCTGGCCTGGTTCATCAAACAGGTCCCGCTACGCGGATACGGCCCCACACCCGCCCAGAATGCCGAAGCAGTCGCCGAAGAACTCGCCGTCAAACCTCATGCCCGGCAGGCGACGCCGTGGTGAAAAGGAAGGCACCGCCCCCTTCCGCGGCTATGGTTGGGTACACCCGGCGGGCACGGGCGCCGCGATCTTTGGGACGGTGCTCCTGCCCTGCACTTTCCGT
Source organism: Arthrobacter sp. 05T420 (assembly GCF_056396305.1). NCBI lineage: Bacteria > Bacillati > Actinomycetota > Actinomycetes > Micrococcales > Micrococcaceae > Arthrobacter > Arthrobacter sp. 05T420. Next base: position 23,279 of record NZ_JBFTLG010000004.1, read on the forward strand.
CGAGCCTGTACCTCGGCCTTCTCCGCCAGGGCTTCATGGCCATCCGGGAGGCACGTACGTACGATGATCGAAGACCCGGAATCCGGCGCGGATGACCTCGCCGGTGGACGTGGTTGGCCGCGGAGGAGCATCGTCCATGCATATTGCTTTTATTTGCCTGCCGGCCGCAGGCCACGTGAATCCGACGCTGCCGGTCGTGGCCGAGCTTGTCCGGCGGGGCCACCGTGTCACATATGCAACCTCGGCGACGTACGCGGAGGCTGTCGAGTCCGCCGGCGCCAACTTCTTTAAGTGCGGGGAGGACCTGGCCGCGCAGTTTCCGCGGATCGGTCCGTCAGCTGAGGACGGCCACGCGGCACGTCCAGGGAAGGGAATGCGGGCCGGATCAGGCTCCGGGATGATGTCAGTCCTGCTGGCGCGGCTGCTCGAGGGGGCGAGGGAGGAATTCCCGGCCCTGCTGGCCCGGCTGGCCATGGACCTCCCGGACGTGGTGTGTTACGACGCCATGACCCTGGCAGGGAAGATGGCCGCGGTGAAGCTTGCCCTGCCCGACGTTGCGCTGCTGCCGAGCTATGCCTCCAACGAACATTTCTCGATGCGGGAGCTGATGCCCGCCGGTGCGCCGGCGGAAATGCTCGCGGCGTGGAAACAGGTCCTCCGGCAGATCGATGACTTCGCCGCCGAGCAGGGCTTGGCCCAATTCAACTTCTTGGAAGGGCCGCCCGCTTCGTTGAACATCTGCTTCATCCCACGGGAATTTCAGCCCGCAGGGGAGACCTTTGACGCCAGATTCGAGTTTGTGGGACCTAGCCTGGGTCAAAGAGCCCTCGAGGAGGTCTGGGAGCCTCGCACGAAGGACAGGCCACTGGTATTCATTTCGCTGGGCACCACACCGTTGAATGACCGCCCGGATTTTTTCCGGATGTGTCTGGAGGCATTTGCCGCCACGCAGTGGCAGGTGGCCATGGCCGTTGGCGACTGGATCAATGTCTCCGAGCTGGGGGAAATACCGGACAACGTCGAAGTCCGAGCGTTCTTTCCGCAGCTGGATGTCAGCCATGCCGACGTGTTCCTCTCGCACACGGGGATGAATTCCACCATGGAGGCACTGTACTTCGGGGTGCCTTTGGTGGCCTTTCCCCTGCAGCCGGAACAGGAAGCCAATGCACGCCGCGTTGAGGACCTGGGACTGGGACGCCGACTCGTCGCGGAATCGCTCTCACCGGGCCTGATCCGCACGGTCGTTGCTGAAGTCAGTGACGACCAACATATACGGCGCAACCTGGAAACCATGAGCGAACGCGTCCGCGGGGCCGGGGGATCGACTGCAGCCGCAGACGCCATCGAAGCCTATCTGTCGGCCGTGGAACACGTGACATAGGTATATGAAGAATCTGCCGGGCGGCAGAACGGAGTCGTTAAGGCTTCGGGCGGCGTGGGGGCAGGTGTTTCCGAGCAGTGCCGCCACGGTCCGCTGACATCTTCTTTGCCGGTGAGGTCGCGGAATTTTTGATCACCCGCACCAACTAATCCCTGGGCCCTCGGAGGTGCAGGTAAGTTCACAAAAGAGACCTACACACTTACATTTAGGTAATTAGTTCAAGTAACAGACTGAGCCTGTTTGTTATGAGAGGCATTCATGTCCATTGCAATAACAGGCGCCACAGGGCGCTACGGCCGTAATGCGATCGACGCACTACTCCGCCGGGGAGTTCCCGCCGACCAGATCGTCGCCATTGGACGCAACAGCGAAAAGCTCGCCGGGCTCTCCGCCTTGGGGGTCGTGGCCCGCAGGGCTGATTATGGAGATCCGATGGCTCTTGACGCAGCCTTGGTGGGCGTCGACAAGGTTCTTCTCGTCTCCGGCAACGAGGTTGGTGCCCGGCTGCAGCAGCACCGGAACGTTGTTGATGCTGCGGTCCGGGCGGGAGTCCATCTGATTGCGTACACGAGTGCGCCGAAAGCCGACACCAGCCCCCTGTTGGTGGCGCCGGACCACAAGGCTACCGAAGCCTATATCCGGGACTCCGGGCTGCCCTTCGTGTTCCTGCGTAATTCCTGGTACCTCGCGAACTACACCGACATGGCTGCCTCTTACGTGGACAGTGCTGTCGTCCCTGGCACGGCCGGTGACGGCCGGGTCAGCGCCGCAACGCATGCAGACTACGCCGACGCCGCCGCGTCAGTACTTACAGGGGCCGGGCACGCAAATGCCGTGTACGAACTCGGCGGTGATGAGGCCTTCACCATGACGGAGTTCGCGCGGGCCCTGTCTGAGGCAAGCGGAAAGGACGTCGAGTATCAAGACATGCCCAAGGATGAATACGTTCGCTTGCTGCAGACATTTGGATTTCCGCGGGAGGTTGCGGAGGTCTTTGCGGACGGTGATCTGGGCGTAGCCAGGGGCGACCTTTATGTCGAAACCGGCGACTTGGGGCGGCTGATAGGGCGTCCGACGACCACCATGCAGGCTGCCGTCGCCGCGGCCCTTGGCGGCTGAGTACCAGTCAATGTCAATTCCGGGGTCGGATAGTAGCAACCGCGCCAATCCAAGCGGGAACCCGTGGGAAAGGCTCGTCATGTCCTTGATGATGCTCTCGAGCATCGGGTAGGGCTGGGCGAACGGCTCCGGTTTGGTGACAACCGGTGCCCTGCCGGCTCGGACAGCCGCCACGGCTCCTCTCAGTCCTCGCCCTTCCTGTTCCTTCCGGTCACGCCGTGGTCACTGTCGCGATTGTCCAACCTTGGCGAGGCAGTTTTGCGGGCCGGGTATGCGCGATTCCAGGATTCCCGTATCTGTATCGGATTTTCTCGCAGAGCCGGTGCGGGCGAATGGTGTCGCGGTGGGGGACCGGTCTACGGGATTAAAGACTCTCAGCCTGTTCTCAGCCCGAGGAGGGACATTAGAAACCAGGCGCGAAGAGCCGACGCGAGTCGGCCACGGACCCGCAGGCTCCGGCCGCACGCTTCCCTCAACCGGCGTGCGGCCGGCATCATGTGTAGCTATGCAACCCGGCCGGTACCCACCTCCAGGGTCCGACCTTGAATCAGAGCGACAGCTTCGTGATTTTGACCGAGGGCAGGCTCTGGACCACTCGCGTTTCGGGGCCTAGACAATACGGGCCGGTAACGCATCCGCGGTGCGTTGTTGCCGGCCCATGACGCATGGAACGACCGGGGGACCGGTCGGAATGCTTCCTTGCCCGTAGACGGGACCGCCGCCACCGATGAAAGAGTGGGTGATGTCGCGGTGGCCAACATAGGCAACCCATACGACTATCCCAGGGTCCTCGCGCAGGATCTCCAGCTGGACGTTGTCACTGGCCGCGGCGAGCCCGGCCAACGCCCAGGTGTGCAGTGGGCTGACGGCCATCGGTCGTGGCTGTACTGGATTCTGTACGGGAGCTGAGAGCGGGACGCGGTCGCGTTGGCGGTGATCAACTGTTGGACCATCCTTGAACCATGAACGCCGAGCCCAATGCGGGTCCTAAAACCTACCGGCGAAGACAGTGGGGGGTCCGCAAGCGCGCAACGGCGTCGGCCGTCGGTGTCGTTGCCCTGGCGCTGCTGATCGGCGGCGTCGCGCTGATAGCCTCGCTCCAAGGGTCGCTGATCGGCTCAACTGAGTCAGCCGCCCGGCAGGAGGCCCAGGAAGTCATCGTCCACCTGCGGGACCAGGATGTCGGGGATGCAGGCGGGTACGTTACCGGCACGGTGCACGCGGGACAGATCGTTCAAATCCTGAACCCGGTCGGGGCGGTCGTGGCCGCGCAGGTGCCCGGTGCGGGTGAGAAGCCGCTGACGACCCTGCGACCGGCCCCAGACCAGATTCTGACGGAGGATGTCACCGGAGTAGAGGGCCTCCGCGACCCCGGCGAGTTTCTGATCGTAGCGACGGCTGTCCGGCTGAACGACGGGCCTTACACCGTGGTCGTTGCGTCCCGGGTACAGGTCCTGGCGGAGACGGTGGCTACCGTTTCCTGGTACCTGCTCGGCGCCGCGCCGCTGCTTCTGCTGGTGGTCGGTGTCTTGGTTTGGCAGCTGGTGGGCCGGTCCCTGCAGCAGGTCGAAAGGATTCGTGGGCAGGTCGCCAGCATCGACGGGGAACGGCTGAACGAAAGAGTCGACGTTCCGCAGACCAAGGACGAGATTCAGTCCCTGGCGCTGACGATGAACACCATGCTGGAACGGTTGCAGTCCTCGGACAGTGCTCAGCGCCGGTTCATTTCGGACGCCAGCCACGAACTCCGCGGCCCCGTGGCAACCCTGCGTGCCGGGGTGGAGGTCGCAGCCGCGGACCCGTCGGGGAAGTCCTGGCACGAAAGGAGGAACATCTTGTTCGAAGAAACCTCTCGTTTGCACTTGCTCGTTGAAGATCTTCTGACCCTCGCCAAGGCCCATGACGGAGGTTTCCGGCTCAACGAGGAGGACGTTGACCTCGACGACGTCGTGGACCGCGAAACCCGCAGGCTCCGTAAGACAAGTGCTCACGTCATCACGGCGGACCTGACGCCCGTCCGGATCAGGGGAGACGCGCGCCGGGTGGGACAGGTTCTTCGGAACGTGCTGGACAACGCGGACCGGCACGCCGTCTCTCGGATCCACATCAGCCTGAACCCAGGTGAAGGCGGCGCCGGCGCAGTCATTACCGTGGACAACGACGGCGGCCCGGTGCCCGAGGCGGACCGGCAACGGGTCTTTGAGCGGTTTGTCCGGCTCGATGCCAGCGGGTCGCGGGAAGGTGGCGGAAGCGGGCTGGGGTTGGCCATTGCTGCCGGAATCATGTCAGCCCACCACGGCTCCATCCATGCCACCGAGAGCCCGCTGGGCCACTGCCGCTTCGCGATGGTGTTTCCCGGACCCAAAGAGGTGGGGCCCGGCGCTCCAACGTCCCGGCGGCCCCGGGGAGAGCCGTCCGGCGGCTCCGGGTCGACACTGAGCATGTAGCCCGTCCCCCGGACCGTGGTCAGCGTCTGGAGGCCGATGGCAACGTCAATCTTGCGTCAGAGGGCCGATGTAGACATCCACCACGTGTCCCCGCCCTCGAGAGCGGGGTCCCACCTGTTGTCGAGTATTTCCGGCGTCGTTGCGATTTTCCTGGAGCGCAGATTCTGGAAGTCCGGTCCTGAGGCCTGCGGGGCCGGGCCTAGTCCCGATCTGGATCTGGTCACGAATCTGCGGTCGTTCCTGGATTCGCCGGAGACGTATCGGAATCCTTCGTTTCTGAGAGCGACAGCGGCGACGACCGACAGTCCTTGGTGTGTGTTCTTCAGCGTCAGCGCGTCGTGGTCCGATGCGCGCGTCTGCTGCGTGGTGAGGTTCTCGCTGCGGACGCATTGTCCGGTGCCGCGTGCCCGCCCGGCTCCGCCCGCGGCAGAACCAGTACCGGAATGATCGCTCATCTGTGCATCGTCCCACGGCACATCCGCCAGCAAAAAAGGGCCATATTTCTGCCCTGCTGGACACCCATACACCGCGAGGCCCGGGGCCGCCCAGTTGCTGTCACGTCGTATTCATCAGTGTCAGGAGGCGCGAGTCGTGATCGGGGCTCCAGCAGCCCAGCGCCCTGGACGTGCGCACCCGATCCCGGCCAGCCGGCCGCAGCAGATTCGAAGTTCCAGGCGGCGACGGTGCGGGGGGATGCTCGCGGCCGGCACCGGACGGCTGATGAGGTACCCCTGCGCTGTTCGTCAGCCCTGCCTGTGCTGGATCTCCAGCCGGCCGGGACGTTCAACACCTTCGGCCGTGCTCACCAGACCGAGGCTGTTCAGGGCCGTGACGAGGGTGCCGACAATGCTTTCGGCGAACGGGTCGGTATCGATGTCCCGGATGAAAAACTTGTCGATCTTGACAGCCGTGAGGGGCAAATGCCGCAGCAGGGCAACGGACGAGTTCGCCATCCCGTAGTCGTCCAGTGCCACGCCGTGCCCGGCGTCGATGAGTCCCCGAAGTTGATCCCCGGCCGGAGGCCGGGAAGCATGAACCGGTCATATGGACTCTGGTTACGCACAGGAAGCCGGGCTAATATCCGGCTATCACTCCGTTTTGAAAAGGAGAATCCCTTGTCCGCAGAATCGATAAGGAACGTCGTTCCGGTGAGGCACGACCTGCCGACCGCTGCGGGCTGCGGCGTCCAGAACCCTCCGCTGCCGCTTGCCGGGGCCATCGGTCATGGGGCCGGGCGTCGCCTGAATGGTCGCGACGGTGGTTCAATCCTGCGGCCAATGCCTTGGGTTGCGGTCTGATGTCTACAGATCAAGTGCCCACAACACGGCGCCCTTCTGGCCCGGGACAGGGTAAGTCCACGTACTCCGTCGAGGCCGAGACACTGATCAACGCCCGAAGCTCCACTGTCTGGGACATCATCACTGATGCACGGAATTACACCGTCTGGGAATCCGGCATCACCCACATCCGGGGCGAGTTGCGCAACGGGGGCACCATCAGAATCCGCACCCACACCGGAGGGAACCGCACTTTCCGGCTGCGCGTCCAGCAGATGCCCAGCGAGGTGATGACCTGGACCCGCGGACTGCCCCTGGGCTTGCTTACCGGGGTGCGTACCTTCACGCTTGAACCCCTGGGCGGCATGACGCGCCTGCGCGTAAAGGAAGAGTTCACTGGCCCGCTTTGCGGGCTGCTGCTCTGGGAGTTCGTGTCCGACACACAGCAGGCTTTCATCGATTACGTTGACGCCGTCAGGAAACGTGCCGAAATCCTCGGCCGACACCTTCAAACCACGGGGTCATAAGCACCACCGAAGCGGCGGCACCGTCCAAGAGAGCCTTACGCCGCCTGAATGTACTCCGAGCCATGCTCTGCGACGGCACCTCTAATGGCGGTCTGACGTTTCGACACCGGTTGTCGGCGGGATTGGTCGTTGCCATGCTCGTTTCAGCCGCCGCGCTGACGTTGCCGTCTTAGGAGGGGCGCTGGCGGAGCATCTTACGACGCCGACAGTTGCGGCAATTGTGACCACTTTGATTGTGAAGGCGTTGTGCTCGCTGTCCTATTCGGACTCCCTGCTCACTGCTTCGCGAAGCAAATCAAGGATCGAGAATCTTTCCTCGCTGCTCAGATTCTCGCGTTCTGGTTCGCGTTTGAGAGTCTCTCTCTTCGCGTCGTCGATCTGCTTTTTCCCGGTTGGCGATCACCAGTTTCGGTTCCTCAGGGCCCGCGGACGACGGCGTGGGTGTAGTTTCCGTCCTGGGAGGTCCGCTGGGCGATGGATCCGTCCGGCAGAGTGACGGTGGTCAGAACTCCCCTGGAGGGGACGTTCTTCGGGGCCGGCGTCAGGGTGACGTCCGGTTCGGCGTGGGCCGCCTTGTGTCAGGGCATGGAGCGCGGGCCCAGGTCCTCCAGCTTGTAGCCATCAGGGTACACCGAACTGCCGGATGTCCCCGAGGTGAAGGAAGGCCTGGTGGAAATCGGGCGGGCGCGAGTGATGATGGCGCGGATTTTCAGGAGCGCACGGAACACGCGGCGGAGCCAGGCCGGTGCGGGTTTCAGGCCGAGTGCCGGAACGATTTCCGGTTTGTCCATGAGCAGGGCAATGACCGCCGTGACTCTACTCTTCAGCGGTCCTGGCAGGCGGACCGCCAGGGCCGCGGCAGTAGCGTTGAGCAGTTCGGCGCCTTCCGGGCTGGCCGCAAGATTTCGGGACTCGTAGTCATCCATGAAAGCCGCCGCTTCGGCGAACGTCGCGGGTACCGGCTCCAGTCCCATCCGGGCGCCCAGCTCCGTGTAAAACTCCAGGGCGGCGTCCCGCTCCGTGTCCGTCAGTTCCCGCCAGCCGTGGGCGTCGATCCAGCGCAGTGGGATAACCAGCAAAGTCATTAGGGGGTACAGGAAGTCGTCCCCGCTTCCGGGTACGTTTTGATGGACCCGGCGGAGCAGATCCAGCATCTTTTGGCCGCGGTCGCTGTCGAAGCCGTTCACGATGAGTTCGTGAATGACGATGCCGGTGTCGTAGGAGCGCTTCATCGGCCGTGCTGCAGTCTCACCGCGGGAGGCCAGGGTCCTGGCGATGGAGGGGATTGCGAAGTTCCGGTAGTAGGCGATGAAGAAGCCAGCCCGAATTTCGGTCGCAAAGGTGTAGAGCACCATGTCCCGATAGAGCTGTGCGCTGTCAGTGGCCGGCGCGGCAGCGCCTTCTCGGCGTGAGCGATGGGTGAGCATGGAAAGTCTTTCTGCCGAGAACCTCAAGATGTCCGTTCCAGGTCAAGTTTATGTTCCACGGCGAGCAGGTAGGCGCGCTCATCGGGGGTGAGTGCGGAGGCCGCGCCCATGGCCAGGTCAAAGTCCCAGATCTCCACTGAGCCATCACGTGGCGAAAAAGTGATCGCGTCGCTGGACAACCAGACAGCAACGATGGGCCTTGGTCAATTTAGCGTGGAGTCGAAATTCATCAAGGTCTATTTGACGTGATTTGGCCCGGGGGAAGGACTCATGAACGTCGATGGCGTAGGCAAGTTCCCGCTGCCCTGCAATCAAAGCGACATTGTTCCTTCGGAAAACCAATTCGAGGTCAGTCATCTGAAGTCCTATTCGGTAGCCATCGACTCGGCTGTGGGACAGCGCTGGGCAGCAACGCTGGCCGAACCAAAGGCACAGCGATGGGATCAGCCGTAGTCCGGCCTCCACGAACCGTAAGCCGTCAGCGCGTGCCGGCCGCATAGACAGCCGCGGGTGGCTGGGCCTGCCGTGACTGGTTCCACGCCATCCAGCCGCCCGATGCAGCCGTGAGCAGGGCGCCGGCCGGCTGCGTCGGAAGGCTGCTGCCCGTGGTCGCCTGCCCCAGCACGACGCCGAGGAGGTAAAACAGTACGGCGCCGGCAATCCAGAGGGCCCCGGCCCAGCGGGGGAGCGTCCGGGACTGCCAGACCGCGACTCCGAGCAAGACGTTGCCAAGGAACGCGAGCAGGAGCCCGAGCAGGAACGAGACCGTCATGGCGGATGGAAACTCCAGAAGCATGACGTCCCGGCTTCCTTCCAGATAGGTCTTCCCGATCGCGGGAGTGGCGAAAGTGGAGAGGGCAGCGGGGACTATTAACAAGGCAGTTCCCGCGACGGTGATGACGGTTGCTGCCAGTGCCAGGCGGCCGGCGCGGCTGGTGGCCAGGCAGCAGCCCAGCGCGAACACCCCGAAGATCGCGAGGATGGTGCCTCCGGTGCTGCCTAGCAAGTGGCTGGTTTGATACGAGCCCGAGCTGACGAACCGTGCCCAGGCGTCTGGATCCTTTTGCTGGTCCGGCTGGGGCTCAAGCGTGGCCCAGACGGTGATTAGGCCGTAAAGGGGTAACGTCCACAACCCCGCCCGGATCCAGTGGGTAATGTTCTGTGCGTTCATGGACCGCCGCCTTCCCCGACCACGTGCCCGCCGCCTGCCCGGAAGCGGGACGACGCCTGCCCCAGCGTAGTTCCGGGACGCGTCCCGGGCTAGGGTGCGCGTTGACTCAGGAGAGGTCCGCGGAACCGGATACGATGCCTCATCGGATACAGTCCGGGATGGAGTGGGCACGGAGATCCTTCGAGACGGGACTCACGAATATGCGGTCCTTCCTGGAATCGGCGGAGCGCTACCTTCGGCACCTCTAACCTCATAGGTTGCTTGCTCAACGCGGTGGGTTGACCAGTGATGCCCCGCGCACGAGAATGCGAAACATGAGTGATCATCGCAGCCTTTCCGAGCCGGCTCCGTTCACCGCCGATGACTTCGCCGAGCGGTTGCGGCGAGCAGCCCACTCCGCCCAGGACGCCGGGCTCGACGGCATCTTGGTCACTCCCGGACCGGACCTCCTGTACCTCACGGGGTATGCACCCGTGGCCGTCACTGAACGCATCACCATGCTCGTGATCCCCGTCGACGCGGAGCCCGCCATGATCGTTCCGAGGCTCGAGAGACCCGACGCGGAAGCGGCCGCCGGCGCCTCGCTTCTGAGGATCACCGACTGGACCGACGGGAGCGACCCCTACACGGAATCTGCGACTCTGATGGCTGGCACCGGACGTTATGCCGTCTCTGACTCGGCCTGGGCCATGCACCTCCTGGGCCTGCAGGATCGACTGCCCAAGTCTTCCTACGTCTCGATGACGAACGCCCTGCCGATGCTTAGGGCGATCAAGGATGACGACGAGATCGAGCGGCTGGCGGCGGCCGGCGCGGCCGCAGACCAGGCGTACGAGGAGATCGTCACGGTGCGGTTCGCTGGGCGCAGCGAGACCGACGTCGGCTCTGATCTCGCCGACCTACTTCGCCAATTCGGTCATTCGCAAGTGGACTTCACCGTCGTCGGTTCGGGTCCGAACGGCGCCAACCCTCACCACGAGATCGGCCCGCGGATCATCGAGGACGGCGACATGGTGGTGCTCGACTTCGGCGGCCTCAAACACGGCTACGGATCAGACACGACGCGGACGGTGCACGTCGGCGAACCCACCGCCGAAGAGCAGGAGGTTCACGACGTCGTCAGACACGCACAGCAGGCCGGGTTCGAGGCCGTGCGGCCAGGCGTCGAGTGCCAGGAGATCGATCGCGCATCCCGGGCGGTGATCACTGAAGCCGGTTACGGCGACTACTTCATTCACCGCGTCGGGCATGGAATCGGACTGACGACTCACGAGCCGCCGTACATGGTCGGGGGCGAAACCCAGATCCTCCACCCCGGTATGTGCTTCTCGATCGAACCCGGAATCTACCTGCCGGGCAGGTTCGGCGTGCGGATCGAGGACATTGTGACGGTCGTTCCCGGCGGCGGACGGCGACTCAATCAGACCTCGCACGAGATGAGAATCGTCCACTAGTTAGCCGACGTAGTTCACGATCTGACGTGGACCCGGAACGAGATGGCTCCTGAGAGCCCTCAGGAGCGAGCGATCTCGCATTGGCCTGGCTGAGCACACAAGCCAAATCCATTATTACTGTGCACATCCTGCTTCGGATTCGGTTGTACTAGCGCCGATGACCTGCTGGAACTCAGCCAGCTTGTCCGGGCAGTAGATCTTAAAAATCGCGAAGTGGCCCTTGTCGACGCGGTCGTTCGCGGTCACCGGACTGTTTCCGGGGCAGGGTGCACCGTTCGTCAGCTGGCTGTGGACGGTGGCCCGGCTCGCGTGAGCGTCCACCGAACGCCGTCGTGGCTGTCCTTTCGTGTCCTGCCGGGTCAGTTAGCTAGTTTGCAGGCGCCGGGACCGGCGATGCGGGGCCGGGGCGGTCCCGTGGGTGTGTACGACGGCGTCGAGCACCACCGCGGGCAGGCTCTGGGTGCTCAGCATGATCTCGCGCTGCCGGCGTGATCCTGTGCCGGAGGTCAATATCCGGGCCGCTTCCGCGGTCACTTGCTCCTCGTCTCCACTGTCGGCCAGGGCTGGCCGGATATGGGAGAGGAGGACCTGGACCACTTCTGCCGCCGGGCATGGAATGTTCAGCAGGGGGTGCAGGAGGGTGTCGTCGACTCCTGATTGACTTGCTTTCCACGCCGCCAGGCGCAGTTGCCCGGCGGACAGCCGGGGCGCAGAAATCCCGGCGCGCCATTCTTGGGCGGCCCGTTCAACGAGCGCCCGCACTATCGCGGCTATCGCGGCCGCGTGTGAGGCCTCCATGCAGACGTCGGCAATGCGGACCTCCACCGTCGGGTGGTTCCGGGAGAGACGCGCGTCGAAGTACACCATGCCTTCGTCGAGGAGTACGCCAGTTGTCAGCAGGGATTGAACGTACCGGTGGTATGCCCGTTCTGATCCGAACCTTTCGCAGGACCCGGCGGTCGGCCAGCGGCTCCAAGCCTGGTACCGGAAGCTTGCGTATCCGGTGTCGGCCCCCTGCCAGAAAGGGGAGTTCGCGCTCAGCGCCAGCAGCACGGGCAACCAGACCCGGATTCGGTCCAGGACTGCTACCCCTTCCTCACCGTTGGTGATGCCGACATGAATATGGAAGCCGCAGGTGAGTTGCTCCCGGAGCGTCAACCCGAACCGCGTTGCCATGTTCAGGAATCGGGGCTGCGGTACGAGGGTAGGGGTGGCCGGGACGGGACTGGTGGCCACGGCGGCCGCTCGTGCACCCACCGAGCGGGCCGCCTCGTCGGCAAGCCGCCGGCCCTCTCGGACGCCCGCAATCACTTCCTGCAGCGTGGTGCAGACAGGGCCAACGGCCTCAAGCTGCTCTTGCTGGACCTCCAAAGCCAAGGATGAGCCGCCACTGGTTTCAGGGCGCTGTGGGGCCCTGGCCAAGCACGCTTCCGCGGCGGGTACGGGCTGCCCCGTCGTGGCATCGACGAGCAGGAATTCCTCCTCGACGCCGAACGTCCTTTGAACCCCGCCGCCAGAACGGTTGGGTGGTCTCGTCATTGAAGAATTCAAGGCAGCTCCTAACAGGAAGGCCTCCACTCGTGAGACGGCAGAGCGGCTGCCAATGAAGCTATTCAGCCCTCCTCGACGAGCCATGATGACCGGCTCGCTGGCGTTGCTGATTTCCCCAGAATATCCCCGACAACCGCCTGCCGGAAGGAAAAGCCTGTATGACGCTCATCCAGACGCAAGTGCCCCATCGGCCAAACCTTGCGTGAGGGATAATCGTCTCCATGACCAGCAGGGAGATCGGTACGGGGGAAGCCGAAAAGCCGGCCACGCGCACAGCGGAACATGTCGATGGCGCCACTACTCTGCCGGAAGCCATGACCGGCAGGGCCAGCCCCGCGAAAGCGGCGGTCGGCGACAAACCGGTCTTAGCATATATTGCCAGCCTGCCACAGCCGCAGCGCGGCATCGCCGAAACGGTCGATGCGCTGGCGGCAAAGACGCTGCCCGACCTCCGGCGCTCCGTGAAGTGGGGCATGTCGTACTACGGTGTCGGCGATGGGTGGTGCTTCAGCTGCGGCGGTTTTGCTGGCCATGTCAAGCTCATGTTTGTGAATGGCACGGCACTCGAGCCTGTACCACCGGTGACACCGGTCGGGATGGGCAAGTCGACGCGGGGTGTGGAGCTCGAATCCTTGGACGACATCGACGAGCGCCAGATCGCGGCGTGGATGAAGCAAGTCGCGTCCGTGCCGGGTGTTGGGGGCAAGAAGCGTTGAACTCGAGGCTTGCTGCCGAGGCAAAGGGTGGCCGCCAAGCGCATGACACGTGAGGATGTCAGCCAGAACGGGGTGTCCCGCATCGAGCACGGTGACATCGATCGTGCCCAGGTCGATGCTTTGCGGAATTACGGCGCGGTGGCAGATCGCCTGACGAGGGCGTCGACTGCCCGAACGGTCAGGTCTAAAAGGTGACAAAAAGGGTGTGTTTGCGGGGGAGTGAATGCAGTTCGAGTCCCTAACCGCGCAGGGTGGCGTACCGCTGGAGGAAGAGGGCCAGGGACTCGGCCAGGGCCCTAATCTCGCCCGGGTCGACACTCTCGTTCGGTGCGTGGATGAGTGCCAGCGGTTCCTCGACTCCGAGCAGGATGATCTCGGCATCGGGATAGGTGTCGGCGAACACGTTGCACAGCGGGATCGATCCCCCTTGTCCCAGGGTCGTCATCGGCTGCCCGTAGGCCTCGAGCATTGCAGCACTCAGGGCGTCAAAAGCCGGCCCGCCGACTGCCGCCTGAAAGGGGGACCCGATGGCCTCGAGGTCCACAGCGATATGGACTCCCCAGGGTGCGGCGGCCCGGAGATGGTCCGCCAACGCGGTGTGGGCGTCTTCGGCGGCCATGCCTGGCGGGACGCGCAGGTTCAGCCGCGCGGCGGCGCGGGGAACGATCGCCGCCGTCGAACCCGTCACCGGCGGGCAATCGATGCCCAGCACGGTGACGGCCGGCCGCGCCCAGAGCATGTCGGATACGCTGCCGTCGCCCAACAGTGTGACGCCGTCGAGAACGCCGGAGTCGGAGCGGAACTGTTCCGGCGGATAAGGCGCGCCGGTCCAGGTCTGGGTGTTGTCCAATCCAGTGACAGTGGTGCTGCCTTGTGCGTCCCGGAGGGATGCCAGCATCGAGATCAGCGCGGCAAGCGCGTCGGGGGCTGCCCCGCCGAACATCCCGGAATGGAGTTCGGATGTCAACGCCTCTACCGTCACCACGACGTTGACCATTCCGCGCAGGGTCACGGTCGCCGCGGGACGTCCCACGGCGGCGTTGCCCGTGTCACAGACCAGGATCGTGTCGGCACGGAACAAGTCAGGGTTGCTCACCACGAACGCCTCGAGCCCCCCAGTGCCCTGTTCCTCCGAACCCTCGACCACCAGCTTCAGGTTCACCGGCACGTCGTCGCCGAGCGCTCGCAGTGCGAGTAACTGGGCGAGAATGTTGCCCTTGCAGTCGGCGGCGCCGCGTCCGTACCAGCGGCCGTCTACTTCAGTGAGGTCGAAGGGAGGGGTACGCCATGCGGCATCATCGAGGGGTGGCTGCACGTCATAGTGCGCGTAGAGGAGCACAGTGGGCGAATCCGGGTTGGATCCGGGTCTCGATCCGACCACGGCGTCGGAGCCGTCCGGCGTCCGCTCGAGGTGGGCATCCGCAAATCCAAGTTCGGCGAATTTGTCGAGCACCCAGTGCGCCGCCCTTTCGCACTCCTCGGGGGGAAACTGCCGCGGGTCCGCCACCGAGCGGATGTCCACAAATTCGGCGAGCTCCCCCTGCGCCGGACCCATCAGATCTGCAATGCGGGAGCGTAGGTCCACGGCTCACCCACCGCCTGAGTTGTAGGTATTGAGGCCGTCGATGAACTGCTGGAAGTCAGCCAACTTGTCCGCGCAGTAGATCTTGATGATCGCGAGCTCGCCGTTGGCGACGCGGTCGTTGGCGATCACCGGCCTGTTTCCGGGCCCGGTTGCGCCGTTCGTCAGCTGGCTGTGGAAGATGGCCCGGCTCAGCGCGTCGTTCGGGTTCGCGCAGACCGCGCCGCCGTCGTCGCCAAGCACCCGGGCTATCTGTTCGCGCGTGGGGGCCGTCCCCCCGGCCGCATTGATCTCCGCGATCAGCTGGTCGGCCTTCGAAAGGGACTGCTGGGTCTCCCTCGCATGCCGGAACATCACCAGGGCAGTCACGGCGAACAGCACGAGCAAGATCATGGAGACGATGTAAATGACCGATCGGCCCCGCTTGGTTGAGGACTCCAGATGGGTGCTCATGACTCCGGCACCTCCGTCTGCGCCTCGTGTTCAGGCAGCTTCCAGGAGGGCTTGCGCAACTTATAGAAGAGGAACGGAACGAGCAGGCCGAGGCCTAGTGCGCCGCCGGCGACGATCAGGAAATAGACGAGCGGATCGCCGCTGCCGAATTGCGACGGCGGGACGAACCCGACGAGAAGGGCGGCCAGGGAGGCCGCGAATCCGACGCCGCACAGCCCGACCAGCATCGGCGCCCGGTAGCCGCGCGGGTGGTCGGGGTCATTGCGGCGCAGCCGGACGGCGGCGATGAACATCAGCAGGTACATGATCAGATAGACCTGCGTGGTGATCACCGAGAAGATCCAGTACGTGCTCGAAACATCCGGGATCAGCGCGTATCCGAGGGCGATCACGGTGGTGACGAGCCCCTGGACGACCAGGAGGTTCTGCTGGACGCCGTTCTTGTTCAGCTTCTGCAGGAACGGCGGGAGGTAGCCTTCCTGACGCGAGATCAGCAGCAGACCCTTCGACGGACCGGCCAGCCAGGTCAGCATGCCGCCGAGGGAGGCAGCGACCAGCATGATGCCGAAGAGGGGCGTGAGGGCTTGCAAGTTGAACGACGCCAACACCGCGTCGAAGGCCTGCATGACACCGGCCGTGAGGGAGAGCTCGTCGGCCGGGACGATCCAGCTGATCGCCAGCGCCGGCAGGATGAAGATCAGCAATACGAGTCCCATGGCCAGAAACATCGACTTCGGGTACTCCTTGGACGGGTCCTTGAGCGAGGACACGTGCACCGCGTTCATCTCCATGCCGCTGTAGGACAGGAAGTTGTTCACGATCAGCACCAGGCTGGCCAGCCCGGCCCACTCGGGAAAGAAGTTCGCCGCGGTCATCGGAGCGGCCGACGGATTGCCCTGGCCGAGGAAGACCGCGCCCAGAATGACGAGCACGGCGCCCGGAATCAGGGTGCCGATGATCAGGCCACCGCCGGCCAGGCCTGCCACACCCTTCGTACCGCGGGAAGAGACGTACACGCCGGCCCAATAGAACACCACGATCACTAAGGCCGTCCACACGCCGCTGCTGGCCAGTGCCGGGTTGAAGACGTAGGCGAGCGTGCTCGCGACGAATCCCAGAAGGGTCGGATAGTAGAAGATCGTCATCGCGAACTGGCACCACACCGCCAGGAAGCCCATCGGTTTGGAGATCCCGGACGACACCCAGTTGTAGATGCCGCCCTTCCATCCGGACGCCAGTTCAGCGGACACGAGGGAAGTGGGTAGGAGGAAGACAATCGCGGGTACCACGTAGAGGAAGACTGAGGCGAGGCCGTAGACGGCCATAGTCGGGGCGGCTCGCAGACTGGCCACAGAACTGGTGGTCATCAGTGCCAGCGCCACCCAGGAGATCCACACGGCCGGGGGTGCCTTCGGCCGGGAGACTGCCTGTTCGCTCACCGGAGCCACATCCCGTGATGCCCCATGGTTGGTGCTCCGGGCCAGGCGGAGCTACACCGCCTGAGGCGAGTAGTTGACGGTTGGAACATGCCACTGCCCCCTATCACACAAAGTGCTCGGTGCCTACAGCATGGACCTCGGAATTCTCCGCGAATAGTCCCCATCTCCTCTTTACGTCAAGTCGGAGGGGTGCTACTTTGTCCGGCCTTGAGCGCGCTTCCAGAGCAGATCGGCGAGCAGGGCAAGGGCAAGGATGACCACCAGGGCAACCGCTGTGACGGGTTCGTTGACGAGCGTAGTTGTGCAGAACACGACGAACGTTCCCAGGGTCGCGACCAGGGCGATGATGAGCATGAAAAGCAGGGCGCCGGTCTCCCGGTAGACCTTGAAGTGGGCCAGGGTGACCGCCGAGAAAATGAGCAGGGCAACCGCGCTTCCGAGCGACGCGATGCTGTTCAGGTTGAAGCCCAGCACCATCACAGCTGCGAGTCCGGCCATCACCAGCAGCCCGACTGGCACCTGCCGGCGGCCCAGAGAGCGACCGAACACCGGTGGAAACTGCCCCACCGAGGCCAGGTGCCGGGTCATCCCCACGGACGGGTAGAGGCTGGCGTTCACGGCCCCGGCAGTGGAGAACAGGGCTGTGATCACCATAAGCACGAATCCGAACTGGCCAAGGGTGGGCTTGGCCGCCTCGGCCAGAGCGGTGGTGCCGTATGCGACGACCTGGTCTGCGGTCAGGGTCCCGAAGACACCCAGGGACACCGCGACGTAGACCGTCGTGGCGATCGCCAGTGCCAGGTACATGGCCCGCGGCAGCTGACGGGACGGGTCGGGCAGATCCTTTGCGGTGAAGGTGATGACCCCGAATCCAAGGAACGCGAAGAACGTCAGGGCAACGCTAGCGATGATCTCGCGAACGCTCGGGTAGCCGGCTGGGTCCAGGAGCGCGGGGTTCCAATTCACGATCGTGACGATCGCGAACACAGACAGGATGGCCAGGACCACCTTTACGATCAGGGACTGCACTCTTGCGACCGCAGTGGAGCCGACAGCGTTCAGGAAGGCCATGACCACAATGAGCGAGACTGCGAATATTTTGGCCCAGGTCGGGTCGCGGCCGGCCAAGACTGCGCTGGCATACCCGCCGAAGGACGACGCCACCATGGCCCCGACGATCGCACCGGTCATATAGAACAGCCACGAAACGATCCCGGTGACGTGCCCCTCCCCGAAGCCGCGGGCCAGATACGCGAGCATGCCGCCGCCGGAAGGATACGTGGCGCCCAGCTTCGCAAACGAGTAGCCCTGAAGACCGGCGATGACGCCCGCAACCAGAAAGGACACCCACACTGCGGATCCGGCGACGGCGCCGGCTGCTCCCAGCAGCGCGAAAATTCCCGCGCCCACCATCGACCCCACCCCGATGAAGGCCGCTTGAACGACGGTCATCTGCTTCTTCGGAACCGTTGTCGACACCGGCGCACCTCCCCGTCGTCGGGCCTTGTGAGCGGCCTCGCATGGAGGCTACCACCGCGCCTCCGGTCTGCGGAACAGGTCAAATGGCTGGATGTGGCACCCGACGCACAACCCGGGCCCCTCCGGTTAGCGGGCGGTCACCGGGCGTTAAAGACGTCCGGGCCGAAACTGTTCAGGCCCGGCGCCCCCGCGTATCCAAGTCGGGGTACGGAAAAGATGTCCTCGATGCTGGCGAGCAGGCTGTAGTGGTTGTACATCGTGTCCGACGTCGTCCCGCCTTTGGTGAACGGGGAGATCACCAGAGCGCCGACGCGCCCGCCCGCCGTGCCTCCGGGGACCCCCTCCGACGGAGCTGAGGTCTTGTTTTCGGATTCGTCGAAGGTGATGACCAGCACCCCGTCGTGTTTGTAGGCCGGGGAGTCCAGGATGGCGGGGACCTGCTGCTGCAGCCAGCTGTCGGCGCTTTCGAGGCCGCCCGGGCTGCCGTCGACGCAGGGGCTGTCGTGCCCGTCGTTGCACAGGTTGGGGGTGATGTAGGCAAGGTTCGGTGTCGTGTCCGTGGACTTCAGGTCTTCAGCGAAGTGGGTGTAGTCCACCACGTTGTTCTGGCAGTCCGGGGACGACGTGATCTCCTCAAAGTATACGAACGGGTTGTGGCGCGTCGCGTATTGGTCGCCCTCCTTCGCCTTATGATGATCGTCCTTCGAGCCGGGCTCGGGATGCTGGCAGGGAGCACCCATGTCCTCCATGTAGCCTTTCCAGGTCTTACCGGCGGCAGTGAGCTGGCCTGCAAGGGTGGGAACCGAGGCCGGGTAAACGCAGCCGAAACCCTGCACCTGGCCCGGCTCGGATGTTCCGGTTTGTCTGAACCGGGCGTATACCGGGCAATCGGCGCGCGTCATGATGTTCGAGCCCTGCCCCGAAATCTGGGCCAGGTAGTCGGGGAGGGAGTTGTGGTCTATCCCGTAGTACTGGGAGAGCAGCACGCCCTGCGCGCGCAGGGTCTTCGATAAATAGGGGGCCGCCGACTCGGCGCCCCAGACCTCGTCGTAGTCGTGGTTCTCCAGATTGATCACGAAGACGTGACCGGGCCTACCCGAGGCCTGCGGGGATTGGGCCGTTGTCTGGCTCTGACCCGGAGATGGTCCGCCCGCCGGCGGCGAGGGCTCACACCCCGTTGCCGCGACGGCGAGGATCGCCGTAAGGAGCAGCGCCGCGGGTCGTGCCGCGCGGTTCAGTCCCGGGAATTTTCCGGCATTCCGGCTCATCCGTCCGCCTTTCTTTCTGCCCTCCTGCTTGCCCCGAGAATCGTCGGACAAAACGAGAGAGTGAGAACCGCTCGACTGCGCTGAAACCACGAGGCTGATTGGTCTGGTCGCGGTGGTGATCGTGGCACCAAACATGTCTTTCCCATGAGGACGTTCAGGATACTCCGCGAGGCCCAGAATTCGCGTCCCGCCAACCTCTCCGATCAGGTTCGCGGCACAGCCTTAGCCTCAGGCCCAAAGCAGTTTCCAAAAGATGGCAAGGGCCGCGGACCCCTCGGTGTACCAATTTCAAGCAGACGCTTAAGCCCGGTGTCACGGTGGGTCAGCTCGATTCTGCACGGGATCAGGTCGTGAAGACCTATGACGATCTGATTAAGGCGAGCCAGGACGTCGCCAAGGACGAGGTGGACGCGGTTAAAGCGGCCGAAGACAAGTTCGTCCGAGCCGTCAAGGCTGTTCCTGACGACGCCACCCTGACCCAGGCGGTCAACTCCCTGCGCGATGACGCAGCCAACGTCCAGGCCGCGGTCAGCGACCTCCAAACGGCGGCCAGGTGCTAAGACCGGGAATCTTCCGGGCGGAACGCACTTAGCCTTACGCCCCGCATCAGGCCGCCCTAGCCGTTCCACTTGAAAACAGGGAAGGCAAAATGAGTTCCGGGAAAACTTCGGGACATTTTCTGATGGATTTTCTGCGTGTATGCGTGGCCTTCCTCCGGGCGTTGAGCGGCGAGGCGCCTTGGGCACAAATAGGGACGCATGGCGCCCGCCCGAACCCAGCGCCGGGGCGCCCTCCTGTCCTGCGCCGCCCGGGCCGAAAGACCGTGGACATCCAGTTCGGGCGGTTCGAGAATCGAAATGTGCCCCTGACCGAGCAATACGGGCTCTTCTTTGAAAGCGACCTCCCGCCGCGGCGGTCCCTACGCACCGCATGGCTGCTGGCGTTGTTCCTGGGCTTCTCCGGCGCGGACCGGTTCTACCTCCGCAAGCCCGTCACCGGCGCCCTGAAGCTACTGACACTCGGCGGGGCCGGCATCTGGTGGCTCATTGACCTCTTCCGGATCACCAAAGAATTTGCCGCCGACGGAGCATCCATGCCGTTGGTGGGGACCAACTCCCAGCGCCGCGGCCTGCGGCTGGCCTCGGTCCTCGTGGTAGCCGCCCTTGTTAGTGCGGCGGCCTACGTCACCGCGGCCCCCGTTGCGGGGACTATCACCGCCACCATCACCGCCATGAACGCACTGTTGAACCCGTCCCCGCCGCCACCGATGAAAGAGTGGGTCACCGTCGCGGAGGCCTCCGGCACGAAACCCCCGGGGCCGGTGGTGACCGTGACGGGCAAGCTCCACATCGAATACGCTTTTACCGGGCCGGCCGTCGCCTACCTCCAACCGGCCAAAGGGCCGGCCCTCACCATTCTTTCCCTGGTCAAGGCCCGCGCCGGGGCGATCGGCGTCCCCGTGCCGCCGGGGACTTACACACTCATCGTCAGCACTACCGGCACCATCTGGCACCTTACGGCCGAGGAATACCGACTCCCCGGGTAACGACACGGTGCCTGCAGGGGACGCCATCCGCGGGTTAGGTCCCCTTGACGGTTGTCGCGGGCGGGGCCTGGCTGCCACGTGGCCTGTGAAGTCGCGTGGGTGGCGGGGTCAGAGGCTTGGGTGGCGGGGCCCCCCGCGCTACGCACAGGCCGGCGCCGTCTCGGGTTTCAGCCCCCTTGTTAGGCGCATGCCTCCGGATCGAATGATGGGACCGGTTGACTGCCTGCGGTGTTTGATATGGCTGGCGGGGCGCACGAACGTCGAACACCGCGGCTGAGAGCAGTGCGGCGTTCGTCAACCATGAAAGCGCAAGTGGGGAGGAATAGGGATGCGACGCGAAGATGACGGCAACGGCCGCTAATGAGGCCATCCCGAGCGGTGCGTCGACGATAAGTGCGTCGGCGACTGCCGTCAGGACAATGCCGACCACCAGCGGCACTTGTACCCACGTGCAGGCCACGATGGCGACGGCTACCGGGTTGCCTGATCGGGCGATGTAGTCGCCCGCGGACTGGCTGCGAGTCCGCCGAGGATCCAAAATACGGCCGCAAGGCTGAGCCAGATCAGCACCCGGCTGGGGATCCATGCGCTATAGATCCAGACCCACCAAACGACCAGGAGCTAGCGTTTCAAGCATCCGTCGGTCCTCATCCTGTCGGACCAGATTCGAAGACGTGAACGGCAGGTGAATTGTTGCTCCGGGGCGACCGAGGCGATGCGCCGATTGATAATATCGGGCTAATTGGGCATACCTGGCGCGGTGCATGGCGTCGTTGAAGTTCGACGACGACCAAGGTAGTGGTTACGAATCGGGCCTGTCTTGAGAGTTTCGGCTGTCAGCGCTTCGTAGGAGGACGTCATGACCGACGACACGGTTCCGCCCGCGGCGCCTCGGGGTGTGACCGCTGAACATGCCCGGCTGGCCGACGCCACGGGAGCGGCGGAGGATGTCCTGTTCGAGGCGAATCCCTGGTACGAGTGGGGGCCGTACCTGTCGGAGCGGGCCTGGGGTACCGTGCGGGAGGACTACAGCGACAATGGCGACGCGTGGGATTATTTTCCGCATGATCACGCCCGGTCCCGTGCGTTCCGGTGGAACGAGGACGGCATGGCGGGGCTGTCCGATATTCACCACGACCTGTGCCTGGGGTTGGCGCTGTGGAACGGGGCCGATCCGATCCTGAAGGAGCGGATGTTTGGGCTGACTGGTCCGCAGGGCAACCACGGGGAGGACGTCAAGGAATACTGGTGGTACCTGGACGCGCTGCCCAGCCATGCATGGCTGCGGTGGCGGTATCACTACCCGCAGGCCACGTTTCCCTATCAGCAGCTGATCGATGAGAACGCCCGTCGTTCACGGGACGAACCAGAGTTCGAGTTGATGGATACCGGTGTCTTCGACGGCGGCCGGTACTGGTCAGTGGATGTCGCGTACGCTAAGGCCTCACCGACCGAGGTGCTTGCCCGGATCACCATCGAGAACCATGCGCCCGGAGAAGCAGTGCTTTCGGTGTTGCCTACGCTGTGGTTCCGCAACACGTGGCGGGTCAAGGGCAGGGAGGCGCCGTCGTCGTTGTTCCTGGACGGGGATGGTGTCGGGGTCGAACACCCACGACTGTCCGGTTACCGGCTCGATGCCGCTCCCACCAAGGAGGGAGTGCGGCCGCGGGCGTTGTTCTGCGACAACGAGACGAACACGGCCAGACTGTTCGGTGCGGCTCCGGTCACTGCCTATCTGAAGGACGGCATCAACGACCACGTGGTCTCCGGTGCGGACACGGTGAATCCGCAACATCAGGGGACCAAGGCAGCCTGGTGGTATCAGCTGGCCGTGCCAGGCGGAGGCCGGGTCGAGCTGCGGCTGCGGTTGCACCGGCCCGTCCCGGACCAAGCCGAAGCCCCGGACCGCTGGTTCGCCTCTTATTTCGATGACGTCATGACAGACCGTGAGCGGGAAGCGGACGAGTTCTATGCGGCGATTGCCCCCGCTGAAATCGGTGCCGAGCCGATGCGGGTGATGCGCCAGTCCTGCGCGGGGCTGATCTGGAGCAAGCAAATGTACCCGTACCGGGTCAGCCGGTGGTTGGATGGCGACTCCGGGGAACCGGCGCCGCCGCCCGGGCACCGCAACGGCCGGAACACAGGCTGGCGGCACCTGGACTCGTTCGACGTCCTTGCCATGCCCGACCCGTGGGAGTACCCATGGTTCGCGGCTTGGGACTTGGCCTTTCACGCCATCACCTGGGCGCACCTGGATCCAGCCTTCGCCAAATACCAGCTGTTGGTGCTCCTTCGGGAGTGGTTCCAGCATCCGAACGGAGCGATCCCGGCTTATGAGTGGAGCTTCGACGACGTCAATCCGCCGGTGCATGCGCTGGCCGCCATCAGAGTATTCGTCATCGACGGCGGCACCGACCTGGAGTTCCTGGAACGGGTGTTCCACAAGCTGCTGCTGAATTTCACCTGGTGGCTGAACCGGCAGGACCCCGACGGGAACAACCTGTTCGGTGGTGGCTTTTTGGGTTTGGACAACATCAGCCCCGTCGACCGCTCGCACCTCCCGCCCGGTTTCAGGCTGGACCAGGCCGACGGCACCGCGTGGATGGCGTACTACTCCGTGGCCATGCTTACGCTGGCCACCAAACTCGCCGAACACGACGACGCCTATGAGGACATGGTCGTGAAATTCCTGGAACAGACCGTGCTGATCATGGACGCGCTGGAGGATTCAGGCTGCTATGACACCGAGGACGGTTTTTTCTACGACCGGCTCACCGACCCCTCCGGGACTGGCGTCCCGATCAAGGTGCAGACCCTCGTCGGGCTGATTCCGGCGCTGCCCGCGGTCGCGGTCCCCACCCAGAACACAGAGCGGATCAGCCGGTTGCGGAAGCGGTTCGCCCGCCGGTTGGAACGGACCGATCGGCACGAGATCCTCGATTGGCGGGTCCGTGGCACCGGGGACTCCCGGCGGACGTTGCTGTCGGTCGTCACGATGGACAAACTCGCCCGGCTGTTCGGTACCCTGTTCGACGAGGAGGCGTTCTTGTCTCCCTACGGGCTGCGATCGATCTCCAAGCGGCACAACACCCCCTACACGGTTCCGGGGCTGCCCACCGCCGCGATCCAGTACGAACCGGCCGAATCGCGGACCGCGATGTACGGCGGCAATTCCAACTGGCGGGGGCCGGTGTGGTTGCCGGTCAACTACCTCATCATCCGGGCCCTGCTGCAGTACGACCAGTTCTTCGGCCCCGACTTCACCGTCGAATACCCCACCCGGTCTGGTCACCACCTGACCCTGCGGGAGATTGCCGGCGACCTCGCCGATCGGCTGGTGGGCATTTGGCTCCCCGGACCGGACGGACGCAGAGCGGTCTATGGGGGCGTCGACCTGCTCCAGAATGATCCCGCGTGGAAGGACAACCTGCTGTTCTTCGAGTACTTCCACGGCGACAATGGGGCCGGACTCGGCGCCATGCACCAGACCGGATGGACCGCCTTGGTCGCGGACCTCCTCCTCGACCCACCCCGCCAGAGCCATCGGTTGGTGTTCGGGGAGAATCCGGAGGCGACCACCACCACAGGACCGCCGGAAACGGAGCCGTGAACCAATGTCAGACAACACCGAGGGACAAGGCCGTTTCCGGAGAGCCATGGGGGGCGACGGTGCCGTGACGGACGAGTTGGTGGCGGCGACCCGAGCACCCGGCCTGTCGCCGCCGGTGGCTCACCCTTATATCTACGAGATCAACACCTGGGCATGGATTGAATCAATCAGCACCGAGGAAGGCCGGCGAATCGAGTTGGGCTCCGTCCCGGGACGACACTGGGACGAGATCGCCGGTCTGGGTTTCGATTCGGTTTGGTTGATGGGGGTCTGGCGGCGCAGCCCCGCCGGCATCGGAATCGCATTGGCAAATCCCGCCTTGCGGGCTGATTTCCAGGCCGCTCTTCCCGATTGGCGTGCCGAGGATGTTGTCGGGTCGCCTTACTGCGTCAGGGACTATGTGGTCGATGACCGCCTGGGTGGCACTGCCGGGCTTGCCGCCGCCCGGGAAGCGCTGGCAGTGCGAGGTCTCAGGTTGATCCTGGATTTCATTCCCAACCATGTCGCGCCGGATCATCCGTGGACCACGGGGGATCCCGAGCTGTTCGTACAGGGGACCGCCGCGGACCGGGACCTGGATCCGGCGTCCTTCGTCGAGGTCGGCGGCCGGGTGCTCGCCAACGGGCGGGACCCCTACTTCCCGGCGTGGCCCGACGTCGTTCAGCTCAACGCGTTCGACCCGGCCTTGCGATCGGCGGCGGTGGATACGGTGAGGTCGATCGCCGATCAGTGCGACGGGGCGCGGTGCGATATGGCGATGTTGGTCATGAACGACGTTTTCGCCCGCACCTGGGGTTCCCGGGTCGGTCCTGCACCGAGCACGGAGTACTGGCCGACTGTGATCACCGCCGTTCGTGAAACCCACCCCGGTTTCGTATTCATCGCCGAAGCCTATTGGGATCTTGAGTGGTCCCTCATGCAGCAGGGCTTCGACTACTGCTACGACAAACGTCTGTATGACCGCCTTCTCGGCGGTAGTGCCGACGAGGTGCGGCTACACCTGATGGCAGAGCCCGAGTATCAGAACGCCCTTGTTCGGTTCGTGGAGAATCACGACGAGCCTCGGGCCGCGACGGCGTTCACCGCCGGCCGTCGAGAGGCGGCGGCGGTGACGGCACTGACCCAGACCGGTGCCCGGCTCATTCACCACGGCCAGTTGCAGGGGTGGCGGGTACGCCTTCCGGTGTTCCTCGGTCGTTTCCCCGCCGAGGCGATCGATGACCAGTTGGCGGCCTTTTACCGCCGGCTCTTGGCGGCTGTCGCCGAGCCGACCTTTCGGGACGGGCGCTGGCAATTGTGTGAACGGTCGGGGTGGCCGGGGGACAACAGCTTCGAACATCTCGTCGCCTGGAGCTGGGACGGTGCCACTCGGTGGCTGATCGTCGTGAATCTGAGCGATGCACCGGCAAAAGGTCATGTGAGAGCGCCGTGGCCGGACCTGCGCGGTCACCGGTGGCAGCTGACCGACCCGACCCGGGATATGAGTTTCGACCGTGCGGGTGACGATCTGGTCGAGGGGCTGTTCGTCGGACTAGACGCATGGCAATGGCATTTGCTCCGCCTCGACCGGTCCCCGGAAAGCCCTGACCACGCCTGACGGTGCCCCGGGGCGACCGCCGTCGTGCCGTCCGGTGAGAGTCGACGATCGCCAGCCTCGCACTCCAGCGCTCCGACTGCCCGCTGTCGGAGGCATCGCGGAGACCAGGAAAGGATCTCGGAATGGCCGGAAACGTCGTCACAGCCCGGACGAAGCGGGAGCTGCGCAGGGTGCTGGTGCCGCTCGCACTGGCGCAGTTCATCTGCAGCTTCGCGGGTTCGAACATGAACGTGATGATCAACGACATGAGCGAGGATCTCAACACCTCCGTCAGGGGAATCCAAACAGCCATCACGATTTTCTTGCTGGTCATGGCGGCGCTGATGATTCCGGGCGGCAAACTGACCGACATCTGGGGCCGCAAAAGACTCTTCATCGTAGGACTCTCGCTGTACGGGGTCGGGGCGGTGACGAGTGCGGTGGCGCCGAACCTGTTCGTGCTGATCCTCGGCAACTCGATTCTGGAACCGGAATGGTTGCCGCAAGAAAAAATCCGGCCTGATCCGCAATGGGTTACCCAGGGGAGTAGGGGAGTTGAGCCAGCCTGGGGCGCGGTGCTGGGGCTGTATTCCATCTGCGCCCGCCGTGGGCTAGGGGTGCCAGGTGAAGCCGCCGTCCGACACACAGCTAGGCACGCGGGAGACTGAGGCTGGCCTCGGGCGTGCACGCACGTTCAATAGGACTTTCGGCCCTGAATGTCTGCGAGCTCGAGGTTGAGTGTAGAAGGGACGGTGGGATCACCTCGTCCGAATGGGCGACGCCGGTTCGGAGATAGCGATCTCCGATCACGTCACAACAAAGTCAATGTGAGGGGACGGCGGTTTAGGCCCGGTGTGCGGACCGGGGACCCTGCCCTCGGAACCCCACAATTTGTCCCGCTCCAGGACGAAGGTCAAGGACAAAAAGTCCCGGCCGGTGAGAATGGTTTTCCGATGCCCAAAGAAACCCCGGTCGACGCGACCGCAGGGGTCGCCTTCCCGGTCCTTTCAGCCGAGCAGATCAGACGCCTCCGGAGTTACGCCGTCGTGCAGGACGTTGCCGTCGGCGACACCGTGTTCCGGGCAGGCGACGAGACCTACGATCTCATCGTCATTGAACGGGGAGCGGTGGATCTGGTCCGTGCCGCCACCCACGATGCACCGGAGGAGGTTGTGGTCAGCCATGGGCCGGGCCGTTTCATCGGTGAGTTGAGCTTGCTCACCGGTCAGGCCGTGTACCTGACTGGGCTGGTGGTGCAAGCGGGCCGAATTCATAGGATTCCACCGGCCCAGTTTCGTCGGCTGATGGCTGAGGACGCCGAGCTTTCCGATATCCTGTTGCGCGCTTTTCTCGCTCGGAGAGAACTCCTTCGGAGTAACTCAGCTGCCCGAGTCGTCGAGATAGTGGGGAGCCGTCTGTCCGCAGCTTCACTGGAACTCCGGACATTCGCGTCGCGGTTACGGCTTGCCCATCTCTATTTTGAGGCCGATTCCATTGCCGGGCAGGCGCTGATGCGGGCCGTGCAGGTCGAGACCGGAGACCTCCCGGTCGTCATCACGCCCGACAAGGTGATGCGCCGCGCGACCGCAGAGATCATGGCCCGCGAACTCGGCCTCTCATACCGTCGAACCGCCAACCAAAAGGTGGATCTGGCGGTGATTGGCGCAGGCCCGGCGGGACTTGCCGCTGCTGTCTACGGCGCATCTGAGGGCCTAGTAACTGTCTTGTTCGACATGGTCGGTCCTGGCGGACAAGCTGCGGCAAGTTCACGAATCGAGAACTATCTCGGTTTCCCCACCGGCATAAGCGGGACGGACCTGACCGGGAGGGCGATCGTGCAGGCGCTGAAGTTCGGCGCTCAGCTCTCGGCGCCGTGCGGGGTCACAGCCCTCGACGTTGACACCGGGGTCATCCGTCTCGCGCTGACTGACGGCACCAGCCTCGAAAGCCGCGCGGTGATCATCTGCACGGGTGCCCGGTACAGGTCTCTTCCCCTGGCTCACTGGGAGAAGTTCCAAGGCGCCGGAATCTACTACGCTGCAACTGAACTCGAAGCCAAGTGGTGTGCCGGTAAGCCGGTCACAGTTGTCGGCGGCGCGAATTCGGCCGGTCAGGCTTCGCTGTATCTCGCGTCGCGCGGAAGCGCCGTCCATCTCGTGGTCCGCGGTGCAGATCTCGCGGCTGACATGTCCCGCTATCTCGTAGACCGGCTGGCCGCAGAACCGCTGGTCTCTATCCACACCGCGACTGAGGTGTCGGCCCTCCGGGGCCAGACCCATCTCGCTGCTGTTGAGATTACGGAACGGGAGTCGGGGATCCGCACGCTTATCGAATGCGCAGGCCTCTTCTGCTTCATCGGCGCAGTTCCCGCGACCACCTGGCTGAATGGAGTCGCGCTCGACGACGAAGGTTTTATCCTTACCGACTCGAACCTGGTTCCGTCCGAACTCGGTGGAAGCTGGTCGTCTCTCGGGCGGCGGCCGCTGCCTCTCGAAACCAGCATCCCGGGGGTGTTCGCGGCGGGCGACGTCCGCCGGGGCTCAATGAAGCGCGTCGCCGCGGCAGTCGGAGAGGGAGCGAGCGCCGTCCAATCAGTCCATGCCTCAATAGGATTCCACGTTTAGCCATGAACCAAATCGAGAATCGGTAAAGGACCCGTGGTACGTCAATCCCACCAGACTTCCGTTGTCGCGAGCGACCGCTGGACCGCGCTGCGCGCGAGACGAATCCCGACAGGTTGCGGCTTATGCCCGGCCCGTCATCCAAGGATTTACCTCTCCCTTGGGCGCGCCGTCCGGCGTAAAGTTGGGCGTGATCCACGCATACCCGGATGAGGAGGCGGCCATGGGCGATGCCCCCGGCCTCGATGTTTCGGTCCCGCCCAGCGGGACGGGCTGCGTTGAATGCGAAGCCGGCGGCGGCTGGTGGCTGCACCTGCGGCGGTGTGCCCAGTGCGGCCACATCGGCTGCTGCGATAATTCGCCGGCCCAACACGCCACCGCCCACGCCCGCTCAACGGGGCACCCGATCATCCGCAGCTTTGAACCGGGCGAGGACTGGTTCTGGGACTACCGCAGCTCAACCTATTTCGTCGGGCCGGAACTGGCGCCACCGGCACAACATCCGGCGGACCAGACAGTCCCTGGACCGGCCTCGCGGGTGCCCAGCGACTGGGAGGACCAGTTGCATTGACACCTAGGCAGGCTGGTCGGGGCGAGCCAAGTCGGCCTGGATGGCGCGGATGACTGAGGCGAGGATTCCGGACGCGAGCAGCCCTGGCCCCAGCGGACCGGCGGAATTCTCCCCCAGCGGTGGCAAGCGCCGGAGCGCGGACCGGGTTTCTGCGGTCATGTGCTCGAGTTGCCAGTGGACCTCGTCGTCGACCGTCTGAGGCCCATCGGGCGCCGCCAGTCCGGCCGCCTTCGCGGCATATGCGGCTGCCCCCAAGGCGTGCGCTCCCATGTGGGCGACGGCTGCGGCTTGCGTGGCAGACCGGGCGGCAGCCACCGCCGCGGGGCCATTTACCTCGCGCGCCGCACGGCCAGCAACAAACCGCCGCCGAATCTCTTCCGCGGCACTGAGCTCACCGCGAGCGAAGGCCCGGGCCCGGGCGATGGCGTCGCGGGGGCGACCGTCTGCCGGCGCCTCTGCCTCAAATAAGGCCACGACTCGCTCAGCGCAGTCTGCGGCCCAAACCGCGAGGAGGCGGCGCTCGGTTTCGCTTAGCGTCTGCGGAGAAGCCATATCAATACCGTACACAGGGCTCGCGGACCGGTCTCGCACGCGACGCCAGGCGTGACACGCAGCGCCGGGGAACGCCGCCATGGAGCGATGAGCTGGCCCTTGCCTGGAAGACCGTCCATGGCTGAGTCGAAAAGTAGTGGCCTTACGGCCTGAGGCCTAGCACCACAGGCTAATTGGGCTGATCCGGGTGTCAGTCGTTCTTCAGTTCTTCGGCGAGCATCACGAGGATGCCGCTGGGACCACGAACGTACGTGAGTTTGTAGACGTCCTCGTAGGTCGCCACGCCGCGTAGCGGCCGGCAGCCGTGCCTCGCGGCGATCTCAAGGGCTTCGTCAATGTCATCGACTGAGAAGGCGACGCGGTGCATGCCAATCTCGTTGGGACGAGTGGGGCTCGACTCAATTGCTTCGGGGTGGATGTACTCGAAGAGCTCAAGGCGGCCGTGACCGTCTGGTGTCTGGAGCATCGCAATTTTGGCATGGTTGCCATCAAGGCCCACGGCAGTGTCGGTCCACTCACCACTGACCGTGTCTCGGCCGACGACAGTGAGACCGAGGTCGGTGAAAAAGGCGATCGTTGCTTCGATGTCGCGAACGGCGATGCCGACGTTCTCAAGTTTAGCGATGCACTCTTTCGAATGACCTCTGAGGTCGCGTCCGCCCTGTCCACCATGCTTGCTCGAGGCGTGGTCATTCCCCTTTAGGGGTCGGCTATCACGTGCTACGATCCCCAGAATCCCCACACGACCGCATGCAAGTCGCAATCACTAAGGAGGTTCGCCGTGTCGGACACCACGTGCCACATGTCGATCTCGCTGGACGGTTTCGTCGCGGGGCCGGACCAGAGCCGTGAGAACCCCCTAGGTAAACGGGGGCGGGAGCTGCACGGCTGGCACATCGGCGACCCGCGAGCCAACGATGCCGACAAGGTCGCGAACGAGTGGCTCATGCGCCCGCGGGGCGCGTACGTGATGGGTCGGAACATGTTCGGCCCGATCCGCGGGGACTGGGATGAGGAATGGACCGGGTGGTGGGGAGCCGAACCGCCGTACCACGCGCCGGTGTTCGTACTGACCCATCACGCACATGACCCGATCCAGATGGACGGCGGGACGACCTTCCACTTCGTCACCGAGGGCTTCGACGCGGCGTACTCCGCAGCTTGCCAAGCGGCCGGGGACAAAGGCGTGGACATCGCCGGTGGGGCCTCGACCGTCCGACAGGCACTGATCGCCGGCGTGATCGACGAGCTCACCCTCGACATCGCACCGGTCCTGCTCGGCTCGGGCGAGCGCATCTTCGATGGGGTTGAATCCTTCGGCTTCGAACCCGCCGATGTGCTTCACTCACCGCTGGCCACCCACATCCGCTATCGCCGCGTGAGCTAACTCCGCAGGTCACAGAAGTTAGGGCGAGCTGGCAAAGGCGGTCGTCGGCGTCGTCCCCTAGGACTTCACGCAGCGCCCGATCCGTACGGACGCGTGATCGCCTCGAGGAAATGCCCGTCAGGATCCGCGAAGTAGACGCCACGTCCGCCGTCGTTGTGGTTGATCTGCTGCGGGCGAGACCGTCCGGGGTCCGCCCAGTAGGGGATGCCCTGGGCCTGGATCCTTGCGAAGATTCCGTCGAAGTCCTCCTCGCTGACCAGGAAGGCGTAGTGCTGCGGGGAAATGGGCCGGTCCGTCGTGGCGAAATCGAGGGCCACCCCGTGGTCGAGGGGCACGGTCATGAAAGACCACATTGCTTGGGGTTGTGGCAGTCCGAGCACGTTGGCCAGGAACTCCGCCGAACGGCGCTTGTCCGTTGCGTAGACGATGGTGTGGTTGAAAGTGATCGTCATGGTGACCTCCTCGGGTGTTTGTCTGCGACCCACTACGTCCAGCGCCCTTCAGGTTGAACCTCTGTTCGATTCCAAACTGACGCTAAAGCGGCATGGACGGTTCAGGTCATATGGTCGAAGTCTCCGCGTGCCCAACCAGCGTGCCGTTGGGCGGAATCGTGGAGGATGGCCTGGGCTCCGGACGCGATGACGTTGTTGAAGTTGCCGTAGATCCGGTCGAATGTGAGCTCTCCCAGCTGGGCGGCGATTCGTAGCGCCACCGTGCCGGATAGCGGCAAATGATTCGGGTAGCTGCGCATGAACGAGATGGAGCCGCGGTCTGGATTCGGATACACGCTGTCACCGGTAAGGAGTACTCCTTTGCCGTCCGCTCCTGCAGCCCAGTGCACCACGGCGCTCCCCGGGAAGTGCCCCCCGGTCTGGTGGAGTGTCAACCCTTCGGCGATCGTTCGACGGCGGGACCAGTATTCGATGACAGTATCGTTGCGCCCCAGCCATGCCCGGTCTGCGTCCGCCACAAGTACAGGGACGCCACCGAGCTGATGCGACCATTCGACCTGCACACCAAACATGTGTGGATGGCTAGCGGCGATCGCGAGAACCGGGCCCCGCTCAAGCACTGCCTGCACAGCGCTGTCATCGACATATCCGACCGGATCCCACAGTAGCGAACCCTCGGGTGTCACCACGAGCTGAGCGGTCTGGCCGATCCCGACCGTTGGTGCTGTCTGGAGCCCGAAAAGGCCCGGCTCGTTCTCCTTCGACACTATCTGCTGGCCCTCCTGCGCCAGCCCGTCCAGAGAGAGCCACTTTTGTCCGTCCCCGGGCACATACTGCCGCTCGTCGGCGCAGATCGGACAGACCTCCGGGGTAGGTTCGTCGCGTTCGACGGCGCAAGCCGCGCAGATCAGCATGGTCTGCCCCTTCCAAGCGTCATGTGCACTGCTTTCCGCCGTCTTCACCCTCGGCCGCAGGCTGACGTGCCCAGACTATGGCACGCGAAAGTCTCCTAGGAAGAGAGATCCTTGCGGTGTCTATTCGGTTGGCGGGCCGGGTTCTCGTTGGCCGGGCGACGGGCGTGAAGCCGGCGCCCCGGGTTTCGGCGTTTCGGTGAGGTCGGCCGTCGGGATTCGTGCAAACCAGAGGCAAGTGCATTGTCTGGCATGCGTGCATCAAACGCGTGCCCGGATTCATGACTTTGCCTTGTGGAAGAGAAAACAGGGCCTCATTCCGTCTCATCCAGGTTGTGGGAAGGGAGGTGTTTACAACGTGAACACTTTGGCCTCGGATTGGGCCGTTTGTGGGTCGGATCGGGCCGGGCCGGGCTCCGCATGTTTCCGCGCGCGTCCCGTGTTTGCGGGGAGCGAATGCAGTTGAGTCCCACCTCGGGGCACATTTCTTCCCTGTTCAGGGTCCTCGCTGGATGTTTGATCCAGCGAGGACCCGGTCCCTAGGTTCCCGTGAGGCGAGAGATGACCGGGGCGGCATAGACAACCCAAACGACCATCCCAGCGGCGATCAGTACCAGGAGAATGCCGATGCCCAAGAGCATCAAGGGAACATTTTGACGGTTCCAGACGGGCCGTTCGCGTTTTGTTGACATCGTTGGCACCTCACTGCTCGGGGATACTTGGCTGGCGTTTCATCCCTGAATGACACCCTTGGTACCGGCGCCATTCCTCTTGCGTAGAGAGGTCATACCGCCCGCCACCGACGCTCCAATATGTCGCACCGGCCGTCGAGTCCGGGAAGACCCGGGTTTGAATAACATTGGGCTCGACGGCTGTGTTCACTAGTACGGATCGTCTGTGAGACTGCTGTGAAAGAGGTTGCTGAGTATGCCAAGTTGATTCAGGACCGGAGTGAGGCCCCATCCAATACCACCTGCTCCGTTGCGGGAGCCCTGACCGGGAGTGATGCTGGCCGTCTGGTCAACGCGACGCAAACGAGGTCTCCATACCGGTCCACAGTGATTGCGCCCTTATCGAGCTGATTCTGGCAGCCGGTAATCAGCCACGTCTGTGCTGCCATTATCGAGCGGAACATCTGCCGGGCAGTTGGCCGGCACCAGCTTCACAGCCTGGGAGTCCGCCATGAAGTCAACGCGAGAGCGGGCTGAGTACCTGCCGGCGCCCTCCGCCTCGGTCTTTTGAACGTTGGTGCTGAAGGACACGAGAACGTGAAGGACCCCGCCTTCCCAATGGAACTTCCGGAAGCCGCGCCGCGTCGTTTCGGGCAAAGATTGCAGGGAAACCTGGAAGGCGGCCTGGTCCCGCAGGCCGGTCCGGTCTGCGAGGTCCGGGGCGGCAACTGCCAGCCCTTCGGCGTCGTTCCTGATCTGGCTATGTACGCGGGACTCCGGACTGCGACAGCCGAGGCGTGGTCATTCCCCTGTGGCTGAACGGACGACACACCATTCGTTACCTTCCGGATCCTGGAGCACTTGGAAGGTGCCCAGCGTAGTTGTCTGGATCGTGCCGATCCTGACTGCTCCGAGGACTTCGGCTGCGGCAGCCGCTCCCGGCAGATCGTCCACGTGCACGTCAATATGAAGACGGTTCTTCCCATGTTTGGTCTCGGGGACTCGTTGGAAGGCAAGGCGTGTCCAACCCGGCGGATCGATGAAGGACCAGGCATCGTTTCGATGGACTGGTTCGCCACCGAGGACCGCGGCCCAGAACTCCGCGAGCGCGGCCGGGTTTTGGCAATCCACGACGATCTCATCAACACGTCCGATCATTTCCTGAGCCTACCGCCGGCATGTGGGCTGAGTGCGGCACTAATCTTGGCTAACTCTTGGATTTCTCCCGCACCTATCCTTTCCAACGGATTCCTACCGTTGAACCATGAAAACAAAAGCAGCCCTCGCGCTCTCCCTCACCGGCATCCTCCTCACCGGATCCGCCGCTCTCGCCGCCAACACCCAGACCCTCAGCAGCTCCACTGCGGGTACCAGCGACGACGCCAGGAACGTTCTCGTCACGGACGATTCGGCCACCAGAACCGCCGCCCCTGCACCAGCCAGAGTCGTCCCTAAGGCGGCACCGAAGGCGGCAACCAAGACCAGCGACAATGTGAAGGCCGACGACAAGAAAGCATCAGTAGCCAAGAAGGCCTTCCCGGCCGAACCAGGCGACGATAACGGCGGGGCCCGAACCACGCCCGAACCTGCCGCTGGCCACAGTCGGCTGGTGACGGCTAAAACGTTCGCCGGCAACGGCAACCGCGTCGCAGCAGAACCGGGCGATGACAAAGGCGGGCTGCGGACAACGCCCGAACCAGGTGACGACAACGGCGCCCTCCGTAAGGCACAGGCGCCCCGGGCGGATCAGACAGGCGATGACAAGGGCGGGCTCCGGAAGGCGCCGGAACCGGGCGATGACAAGGGCGGACTCCGGAAGGCGCCGGAACCGGGAGATGACAGCGGTGGCCATGGTGGCCGCGGCAGCGACGACTGAACCCTGACCCGGCTGACCGTCCGGCAATCCTGCAACCCTAAGACGGTCCTCCTGTACCTGACGTACAGAAGGACCGTCTTTTGGTGCCGGCCCGCTGCGCGGACACCAAGAGGCGGGCACCAGTCTTGGACAAACCTTGGATCTCCCGCGCTTCATTCTTTTCCATGGCCGTCCTACAGTTGAGCCATGAAAAGCAGGGCAGCCCTCGCACTTTCAATTACCGGGATCCTCGTCATCGGCTCCGCCGCCCTCGCGGTGAATACCTACACCCTCAACGGCTCACACACCTCAACCCTCGGCAACGCCGGCAATGTCCTGCTGCCGGACCCTTCGGTCTCAACAACCCGCGCCCCAGCCCACGTCCCGACCAACACCGTGGCCAGCCCCAAAGCAGCACCAAAGGCGCCGAGCGAAGCGGGCACCGGCAACAACGGGGTCAACGGGAAAGCTGCGCCTTCCAAGAAGCCTTCCCCCGCTCCGGCGCCGACCAGCATCCAGGCGGCCCCCGTCACGGTCCAGCCGGATCCCGGCAGAGGCGCAACCATCGCCACCCAGCCCGGTGATGACAAGGGAGGTCTCCGCGGGGGAGGCGGCGGTGGCCACGGCAGTGACGACTGAACTAGCAGTGGATCACTGCTTGAGTACGCCGCGACCCAAGATTGTTGTCCCGTTCCCAGGGGCCGGGCCTCGCGGCAGACGCCGTCGACCCCGGAAAACTGCGGATCCGCACCTGGCAAAACGGCGAGATGGTCCAGGACGACACCACCGGGGACCTCCTGTTCCCGTTCGCCCGGCTCGTGGCCGATCTGTTCCAGCTGCTCACCATCCAACGGTGCTTCGCTCCAGCCCAACATTTAGGCTTTTTTGATGGCGGTCGTTTCTTTACTCCCGGGCGGCCGTGTCTTGGCGGTGTGGGAATCAGCGGTGGCGTCCCGGCGGGTGAGCACGATGGCGGCAATCACTGCCAGACCCAGGGCGCCTATGGACCACATGATGGTTCCCCCCGGTCCGGTGGCGGAACCTGCCACCGCGACTGCTGAAGGGCTGGGCGCACTGTTCCACGGTGGCTCGCTGGTGAATCGCTGGACCGATAGCCACCACCCGTTCATCTCATACAGTGCGGCGGCTGCTGCCAAGAGGGCCAGTCGCCCCAGCGGGCGGCTGCCCAGTAGGCCCGGCCCGATCATTGCATGGGTGAAAAGGCAGCCGGCCACCAGGGCAAGCAGGGTCGTGCTGCTGTAGCCGAGCTGGGTGAGGGCGGACCATTCCAAAAGGGGGCTGTAGTAGATGACGAGGACGGCCCCGGCGAGGACGAGAACTGCCAGGTAAGGGTCTCTGCCGAGAGGGGTCAGCAGGTGCCGCCGGGTGCCCGCCACGAACTCCCGGGCCCCGATGCTGCTGTCCGCCCGGGGAAGTATGGCCAGTTCGGCCAGTGTCAGTGGCGCTGCCGGGACGAGCAGCAGGGGGACGACGGCGGTGAGTATCATCTGCGTCAGGACATGGGCTTCGAACAGAAGGCCCTGGTAGAGGTGGAGACCGCCGTTGGTGATGGTGAACAGGACCACGACGCCGGCCAGCCACAGGACCGTTCGGTGTGGGGGCCATAACTGCCCGGCGGCGCGGAGCCTGCGGACTCCGGCGAGGTAGAGGAAGACGGCGAACCCGCAGATCAGGGACCACAGAGGGTCGGGCACCCATTGGGAGATATATGCCCAAACTCCGGGCTCGGGCAGCAGCACGGCATCCGGGGGTGGGGCTCCAGCCGTTGCAGGGGGTGCCGTACGGGCAAGGGCGGCGGCCATCCCGGAGGCAGCGCCCATGACGGCCAGTTCGGCTACTGCCAGCCGAAGGAAGGGCCTTGCGGCCCGGTGAGGGTCCCGGTCGAGGCGTTTCAGAGTCCACCCCCGGTGGAGCGCCCCGAACACGCCTAGGCCAATCAGGGCCACAGCCTTGGCCAGGATGATCACTCCGTAGGGGCTGAGCAGGTCGTCGATCGAGCGGATGCGTGCGACGGCGGCAAGGACCCCGGAAACTGTCAGTGCGATGTAGCAAATCAGGGCCAGAGTGGAGTATCGCTGCACGGTCGGACCCAGGCGGCGGGCCGGCAGCGACGTTCGGAGCATCATCAGCGCCAGCAGGCCGCCGACCCAGACGGCCGCGGTGCCCGTGTGCAGGATGAGTGCAGTGGTGGTGTCCGCGTGGCCGGCTCCGCCGGTCGCGTGGGATCTCAGCACTAGGGGCACCAGACCGGCGAACGCCGGCAATGCCACCATGGCCGCCACGTGCGGACCCTCCAGGCAGAAGCAGGCCAGCGCGACAGTGGCTGCCATCACCGCGGTGAGAGTCCCGGCCCGCCCGGCTTCGACGTCGGTAAGAAACGCCACGAACTCCGGGCCGAAGCCGGCGGAAAGCGGCCTGTTGGCGATTAACAGGAAGCTGGCACCTGTGTATATGGCGGCAGCGGCGGCCCAGACAACGGCGGACCAGCCGGCAATTCGGACCGCTGCCGCCTGCACGGGAGCGTTGCGCGGCAGTGCGAAGACGGCGAGCACCAGTGTCCCGATGGTGCAGGCGCAGGCGAGGTTGAACACCAACTTCCCCAGCGGCAACCCCCACGTGACGGCCGGGCCGGTGCGGTCAAGAAGGCCCGGATCGGCGCTCCCTCCATAGCCGTAGGCCCATGCCAGCGCCAGTACACCGGTTGCCAGGAGCGCCACCGCACCCCCGATCTTCGCCATCATTGACATCGCATACTCGTTCCAGTCCGCACCAGGGCGAACGCTTCGGCAGCGGGCACCGCACCTAATGGCGCGGCGCTGCGTGTACCTCTGAGGGACCCTCCTTGGAGAACCGTGGAGGGCATGGTGCCCGCAGCCGGTGGAATGCCTTGCGCATCCCACCGGTTGGCCTGGCCGCGGTGGGACCAGGGTTGCCCCGGGTCAGTTCTTACGCGGGGTGCGCGTCCGCACCAGGGCCGTGCCCCCGGCCGCCAGGCCGAGTGCTCCAGCGGCGAGTCCGAGGATGCCGACGGTATTGTCGGGCGCGGGCGAGAGCGGCGTGGTAGAGGATGCGGCAGTGGTGTCGCCTACGAGCGCCGCCTTCGCGTTCGCGTCGGCCGCTGCGGTGGTGACGAAGGAAGGAACCGGGTGCTCGGGCTCGGCCTGGCCCTGGGTTGATGCCTCGTTCCAGTTCACGACCGTTCCGTCGGAGTAGGTCTGCGCCGCCGGCAGCGACACGGTCGTGTCCGCGGCCGGGAGCCGGCCGACGGAGATCGAAAAAGTCTGGTACTCGTGCCGGCCGATCTGGTGGGCGGCGTCCGCTGTCCACGTGACCGAGGCCGCTGCCTTGGTGATGGTCGCCCCCTCCACGGTGACCGGGGCGGGGAGTTTGGCTTCGGTTATTTCGGCCGTCCAGCCGTCCATGGGCTTGACCGAGACCGAAGTGAACGGGGTTCCGGTGGGCAGGGTGACGGTCAGCTTGGTGGTTTTGGCCGTTTCGGATTCGTTGGGGACCTTGAAGGTCAGCTGGGAGTAGCCGCCGGCGGTTGTAGAAGCCGGGTCCACGCGGACGTGGGCGGATGCAGCACCGACGCCCAGTGCCATGAAGCCGGCTGCGGTGGCGAATACGGCGACAGTTTTCAGGGCGCGAGGAGTTGAAATGTTCATGACGCAAGCCTTTCTGGGGTGCTGCCGCATTCACACGGCGGACAGCGCGGTGATGGGTGGAACGTAATGTGCGTCCCGAGCACCCAACCGCAGACCGGGCAGGCAGTCAGGGCATGGCGCACGGGGAAGACGCGGCGGGCGGCGCCCGCAGGCTGTCAGCGCGCAGGTTCCGCCGGGGCACGGGAACGGCGACCAGGCCCGTGGCGACGGGCCGTTGGCGGACAGGAATGAATCCTGTGGGCCCGGGCAGCTGCACGAGCGGGCGGAGCCATGCCACGAGTTGCCACAGGGCCACTTCGCCCTTGCGCAGCAGCCACGCCGTGGAGACTAAGGCGAGGACATGGCCGGCCAGCATAACCGGTGAATCGGCACCGCTGGCATGCACGGTCATGGACGGCGGCACGGCAGCGGAGCACTCCGGGCCCATGATCCGGCCGTCGTGATGCGACATCCGGTTAGTCAGTGATGGGAGGCAAAGGGCCCGTGATAACAGGGACGTGAATGCTTCGTGCAGCGTCAACTGGCCGGATCCCAGCATGCCCAACAGGGTCAGGAATGACAACTGCCGGCGCGCCAGCCAGGTGACTGGTGCCAGCATAAGGCCAGCCAGGGCGGCCATGAGGGCCGGTTCGGGAAGCGTGCCGCCTCCGAGCACATGCCCGGCGGCAGCCAAGGACATCGTCGTGCCCGTGATCAGGACCGCCCGGAACAGCGGCAGATTATCGCGAAGATCCAATTGTGCCTCCTCCCGTAGGGCGCAGACCGGTGTAACAACTCCGACGCTAAGCCGGTCAGCGTGGGAAATCCTTGGACCGCAATAGCCATTTGTACGCCCCGATGATTGTTGCGGGAGCCAACATGGCCGGAGACGTTGCCCATGAAGCTCGCCGCCTTTCCTCCCTGGATCGAGGGTTTTCAGTCGGTACCTGGGGACGCCTTGGCTCAGGTACGCTCCTGAGTCTGGTCGGGGGTGGCCACCCAGACGGTCCGGCTGGCGCGGGGTTCAAGCTGAACGTCGTCGGGGAACCGCTCCAGCAGATCTTCGACGGAGTGGCGGTCGTCCGCGGTCAGGGGTGCCAGGTGTGAGAACCGTGCGAACCACTGTTTGGCGTACTCCCGTGCGGCCGGGGTCACGGGTGCAATGGCTGTCACTTCGGACTGGGTGACGCTGAACCCGGCGGCCTCGATGACCGGCGCCCAGTTCGGGTGTTGGTTCCACCCGTCGGCCGCCGCAGCGGCGTGGCAGCGCTGCTCCAAAAGCGCTTCGCGCGGGTGGCTTAGGAAGCGGGGCAGAGCGGCGAGCTCGACGACGACCAGGACCCCACCGGGCGACAGTACCCGGCGGACTCCCGAGAGGAGCTGGGTGGGGTGGGTGACGTGGTGGAGTGAGGACGATGCCCATACGAGGTCGACCAGGACTGCATCCGCCGTCATGGAGGAGCCGGAAGGCGTAGGGAAGCCGTCGTCGAGGTCCGCCTCGATCACGGCGAACCCCTGCTCGCGAAGCAGCTCCAGCATCTGCGGGTCGCTGTCGACGCACGTCACCGTGGCGGCGGGGTACCGCTCGCGCAGCAGCCGGCTACCTGCGCCGGTGCCGGCGCCGAGGTCAACGACGCTGCGCGCAGTTGGCACCCCGGTCAAGCCCAGGACGGCTGCCAGGTGGTCACCGAACACTTCGGCGTCGAGGTCCAGGATGCGGTGCTGATCCTGACTGCCAGGTCGCTGCTGGTGCTGGTGGTCGTGGTGTTGCGTCGGGTGGGGCTGGTGCTCCATGCTCATCATCCTTCTACTGTGGCCGCAGGGCCCGTGTTGGCGGCTTTCTGCCCGACTTCAAGGTCGTGGCGTCGGTGACCGATCACGATCTTAGAGACGGCTGCTTCCGAGGCGGCGGAGAAGGGGCCGAAGTGCCCCTCGACTGCCCATCGTGTTTCCTCTTCGATGAGGTCGGCGTTGATCCTTGCGCCGGACATGACACCCTCGGCCGCCGCGGTGATCATCTGCGCCATTAAGTTGGAGACATTGCCCGCCGCATACACACCGCGGACCGCCGTCGCACCACCCATATCCCCGGCCGGAATGAACCGTCCGGCCCCCGACGGGTGCACCTGGGAAATTAGCCCGAGTGATTCCAGCAGCGCGGATCTGGCCTCCATCCGTGCTCCGACTGCCAGGGCCTGCAGGTCGAACGAACGACCCTCGCGGAGCGTGAGCCCCGTGAGGACGCCGTCGACAGAGTCAACGGACGCCACGGCGCCGTCAACCACCTTTACGGACCGGGCGGCGAGCTTGTCCCACTCCTCGTCAGTGGGTTGCACGGTGTCGTTGAGGAAGAGGGTGATATCCCGGGACCACTGCCTGAACAACAGTGCTTGATGGACGGACAGCGGGCCCGTGCCCAGCACTCCAATCCGTTGCCCGCGGATTTCCCAGCCATGGCAGTAGGGGCAATGCACAACGCCCTTTCCCCATTGCTCCCGCAGCCCGTCGATGGGAGGGAGTTCGTCCGTCAAGCCAGTGGTGACCAGGAGACGCCTGCCGGAGAACCGGCGGGCGTCTCCGAGGATCACCTCGAACCCGTCGGGGGTTCGCCGTGGCGAAACGGCTTCGCCGTCAATGACAGTGCCGCCGTAGGAGAGCACTTCACTGCGCCCGACAGACAGGAGTTCCCCGGGGTTCATACCGTCCCTGGAGAGAAAACCGTGCACACCCGCCGCTGGTGCATTCCGGGGAGTTCCGGAATCGATGACCAGCACCGACCGCAGCGCCCGGCCCAGCGTCGTGGCCGCGCTGAGTCCTGCCGCGCCGCCGCCAACAATCACAACGTCGTACCGTGTGGTGTCCATACTGATTTGCCCTTCGATGCGTACTAAGAGTTCGCCGCCAGCGTCCGCGTGCGGTCACAACAGCTTGTATCGCATCGACGATATTTGACAAAAGATTTTGCCGATATGGCAAAATTGGGGGATGGCAAATGACCTTGACAATGTACTCGGGGCAGTTGGCCCCCGGCTTCGCGCACTTCGTACTGAACGCAACTTCACACTCGGCGAGGTCTCTGCCGCTTCCGGGGTATCCGTAAGCACTCTGTCCCGCCTAGAAGCGGGCCAACGCAGGCCAAACCTCGAAATCCTGCTGCCCCTCGCGAGGTTGTACGGTGTTCTCCTCGATGATCTGGTCGGCGCCCCGCCCACCGGGGATCCGAGAATTCATCTGCGCCCCATCACCCATGGCGGCATGACGGCCGTTCCGCTCACGCGCCGCCCAGGCGGATTGCAGGCCTTCAAGATGGTGCTCGACGGCGAGACCCGCCGGGCCGAGCCCGACCCGCGCGTCCATGAGGGCTACGAATGGCTTTACATCCTCAACGGACGATTGCGACTGGTGCTGGGCGAGAAGGACTTTGAACTCCGTCCTGGCGAAGCCGCGGAATTCGACACCCACACACCGCACTGGTTCGCCAGCGCTGACGGCAGAGACGTTGAGTTCATCAGTCTGTTTGGACAGCAGGGGGAACGGATGCACGTACGCGCACGGCCCAAGCCCGCATAGCCCAAGAGGTCCGATGACGCACCCGCCGGGACTCGGGACTCTTAGCGCCGCTAACGGATCTTCTGTCCGCCGTGGCAGGGAGCGCCTGATGCTGTGGGTGACTCGATGTCCGGCCGGAAGGCTCCTGGCGCAGACTACAGGACAGCCGTACCCGGCTTGGGGAGTGGGGCCGCAATGCCCTGAACTTGCGAATTCCCGGCGGGAATTTTCGGTCCGGGCGGGCGTTAGGTTTGAGTATGAAAGCAATCGTGTACCGTGCCACCGGCGATCCGTCTGTTCTCGAGCTCGTCGACCGTGAGATTCGCGACCCGGGGCCCGGGGAGGTGCGCGTGCGGATCATGGTCTCGGCGGTGAACCCCACGGACTGGAAGTCGCGCCGCGGCGCGAAACCGGGGGAGCCGTTGCCCTTCGCGGAGGTCGTGCCGAACCAGGACGGCGCCGGTGTGGTGGACGCCGTCGGACCAGGCGTCGAGCATCTCCACGTCGGTGACAGGGTATGGCTGGCCTTGGCCGCCTACCAGCGCGCCGACGGCGGGACAGCCCAGGAGTTCACCGTCCTACCGGCCGAGCGAGTCTTTCCGCTGCCGGAGGACGCCGGGTTCGACCTCGGCGCAAGCTTGGGCGTTCCCGCGATCACCGCCCACCGGGCCCTGACCATCGCCGAGGACGGCCCACGCCGGCTGCACCCCGGAGCCTTGGACGGCAAAGTGGTTCTTGTCGCTGGAGGGGCCGGCGCCGTAGGCCATGCGGCGATCCAGCTCGCCAAGTGGGCCGGCGCCGTCGTGATCACCACCGTGAGCGGACCGGCGAAGGCTGCGCTGGTCACTGCCGCCGGCGCCGATCACGTTATCAATTACCGGGAAAGCCACGCGGCCGCGGAGATCCGCCGGATCGCTCCCGACGGCGTCGACCAGGTCGTGGAAGTGGCACCCGCGCAGAACGCGGAACTTGACCTGGCAGTGATCCGCAACCGCGGCTCCGTCGCCGTCTACGCCAACAACGGCGGCGACCAGATGAGCCTGGACGTTCGCAGGCATTTCAGCCTCAACGTCCGCTACCAGTTCGTGCTGCTCTACACCGTTGGCATGGCGGCGGTGCACGCCGCCGCCGAGGACATCAATGCGGCCATCGCCGACGGCGCCCTTCCGGTGGGAGAGGCCGCAGGCCTGCCGCTGCATCGCTTTGACCTGGCTGACACGGCTGCGGCCCACGCGGCGGTGGAAGAGGGCATCGTCGGCAAGGTGCTGATCGATGTGTCGGCGGGCTAGCCGATAAAGCTTCGGAGTGAGCGGGGGTCATCACGCGGCGCAGCCGCCGGACTGAGCGGGCCGGGTAGTCCGGACTGCGGACGCGTCAGATCACAGCGAAAATGATGCAACGAGGCAAGCGAGCGGCGGAGGCGCATGTCCGGCCGGCAACGCGTCGACCAGCAGCGGCGCGTATCGGGCCTTGTTGCCGCTGCGTCCTCCGAAGAACCGGCGCAACTGCGCCGTTATGGGCCGTTCTCGCAGTGAGGGCTGGCGTTGGAGGAGCCGGAATGAGGCCAGCTCGCCTTGATCCGCGATGACGCTGAGCACTGCATCGATCCCAAGGCAGCGGATGAGTTCGTCCTCGAGATCGGCGTGACAGACGTGGAACCCAAGCTCGGCCAGCGAACCGGTCCCGATGCCTGCCC
The DNA here is from genome assembly GCF_056396305.1 of Arthrobacter sp. 05T420. NCBI lineage: Bacteria > Bacillati > Actinomycetota > Actinomycetes > Micrococcales > Micrococcaceae > Arthrobacter > Arthrobacter sp. 05T420. The sequence goes on from NZ_JBFTLG010000004.1 coordinate 67,232, forward strand.
GGCCGAGCGCGCGGGCGATGCCGCGAGATTCCCCCGCATCACACAGGCCGAACAACCGGTGGCCTGCGCCATTTGGGCCGTAGCGGTCGAGGAAGTGCACGATGCTGGTCGCGCCTCCCATTGGCACCACCGACACCCTCAAGGCTCTCAGGTCATGGCCAAGGCGAAGGGCCAGCGTCTCGACCGCCAGCCGGTCACTCTCGCCCTCAACCAACACCGTCGTCGCCTGCATGGAACCAGCATGACGGACGCCCAGCCGTGGCGGCCCTCGACCTGCGCCGTTAGTACGTTTTCGACGTCGTCCGGGGGAGGACAAGCATTGCCGGGCCAGGGGCTCCGATGCAAGAGTGAACCATGGCCACAGAGGAAGATGTCCGGCAGATCTGCCGTGGCCTGCCGGGGGTTAGCGAGCGACCCAGTTGGGGCCAGCCGGCGTGGTTCGGGAAGACCCTGATGGCACGCATCTGGCAAGATGGCGTTCTCACCGTGAAAACCGAGGAACGGGAAGCACTCGCAGGCACCGCCCCTGGCACCTACTTCTGGACCCCCCACCACGAACGGTCCCCGAAACTGGTGCTTGTCACCTTGGACAGGATCGACGTCGAGGAACTGGACGAGCTGCTGCAGGAGTCCTATCGCTTGGCTGGCGGCGGAGCTGGCAGGTAAGCGCCGGGGCGTTGCCCGGGTCCGCCTAACCGATCAGCGAACGTAGCGGAACGCTTTGGGTCTTGCCGTTTCTTGTCAGCGCTCGGATGCCTTCGCGGCTTTGATGGCGGCCTTGGCAGCCTGTTTATTGGCACGCACTTTTTTCAGCGACTCGGGGTCCACGATGTCGGCGACAGAAAGAAATGCGCTCTCCTCGCCATAGGAACCAGCAGCCTCACGCCAGCCGTGTGCCCGGAGACCGCACTGCTTGCCGAGTAGTGCGAGGAAGATCTTTGCCTTTTGCTCTCCGAAGCCGGGCAATTCCTTCAACCTGCGCAGCACTTCCTGGCCGTCAGGGTCGTCCTGGTTCCAGATGGCAGTTGCGTCCCCGTTCCAATCGCGCTGTACAGCCGCGGCGAGGTCTTGGACGCGGCCAGCCATGGAGCTGGGGAAGCGGTGGATGGACGGACGCTCCTTGAAGATCTCAACGAACCCCGCCGGGTCATATTCGGCGATTGCGGCAGGAGCCGTGGATCCGATCCGCGTCCTGATCTTTTCGGGTCCGGCAAACGCAGACTCCATGGTCACTTGCTGGTCAAGCAGCATGCCGACGAGGAGTGCGAACGCGTCGTTGCTGAGCAGTTGGTCGGCGGCGGGGTCGCCAGTGATGTGCAGTTCCATGCGCCCATCCTCCCACCTGCTCCGAGCCGCGTCATTGCCTGCCGACAGCGGGGCCTTGCCGTCCACTCCGGTCAGCCGCTGGCTGCCTGCCGGGTCCTGAACTCTGCGGCGGCATATACACCCAGGATCCGGACCTCGGCGGTGAAGAACTCCAGTTCCTCCAAGGCCAGCTGCAGGTATAGGTCCGCGGGGTGGCCCTCGACATCGGCCATAAACATGGTGGCAGCAAACTCGTTGCCCACCATGTAGCTCTCCAGCCGGGTCATGTTCACGCCGTTGGTGGCAAAACCGCCAAGCGCTTTGTAGAGAGCGGAGGGGACGTTCCGGACGCGGAACACGAAACTGGTCACTGCCGGTCCGGGCAACTCATCCCGGCTCGGCAGTTCCGCTTCCCGCGCCAGGACGACAAAGCGGGTGGTGTTGGACGGATCGTCCTCGACCCGAGAGGCCAGCACTTCCAGGCCGTAGATCTGGGCCGCCAGCGGGGGAGCGAGGGAGAGTTTGGCGGGATCGTTCCACTCCCGCACTTCGCGGGCAGAACCCGCCGTGTCGCCGGCGATGACGGGGCGTAACCTGGCTTCACGGATCAGGCGCCGGCACTGGCCCAGGGCGTGAATGTGGCTGTGGACCTCCGTGGCAGCCTCGATGGTGCTGCCGGGGATGCCAAGCAAGTCGAAGTGGATGGGCAGGAAGAACTCGCCGACGATCTGCAGACGGGACTCGGGGAGCAGGATATGGATATCCGCCACCCGGCCGGCAATCGAGTTCTCGATCGGAATCATGGCCAGATCGGCCCCACCGCTGGACACCAATTCAAAGACGTCCTCGAAGCTGGCGCACGGGACGCTTTCCAGCTCCGGGAACATCTGCTTGCACGCGATATGGGAGTTGGCGCCGGGCTCACCTTGGTACGCAATCTTTTGGGTCACGATCCGTATGGTGTCACGTCCCACCCCCGCCCACCCAAACCGGGTCGCACCGAGGCCCACCGTGACTCTTCCTACTCCAGCCTCAGCCCGTGACGCGGTTGAGGACGCAACCTTACCGACCAAGGCCGCCACCGCCGTCGGCGGCCGCTATTTGTTGCTGGCCTTCGGCGCCCCGATGCCTGGGTCGATTTTGTGGGGGCCGGCAGCTGAGGGACGTACGTCGAAGTCGAAGATGGCCGTCGGGATGTAGACCGTGGAACAGGAATTCGGGATGTCCACGACGCCGGAGAGGCGCCCTTCGATCGGTACGGCACCTAGGAGCAGGTATGCCTGCTCGCTGCTGTAACCGAATTTGGTCAGGTAGTCGATGGCGTGGAGGCAAGCCCGCTGATAGGAAAGGTGCGAGTCGAGGTAGCGTTGCTCGCCGTCCAAAGTCACCGAGGTGCCGGAGAACGCCAGCCATTGACTGAACTGCGGGTCGACGTTGCCGGGCATGAAGATGGCGTTTTCGCTCACCCCGTACGTCTCCATGCCGCCCTTGATGAGCTCCACCCTGAGGTCGATGAAGCCACCCATCTCAATGGCACCACAGAACGTGATCTCACCGTCGCCTTGCGAGAAGTGGAGATCGCCCATCGAGAGGTTGGCTCCGTCCACGAACACGGGGTAGAAAATACGGGTGCCCTTGGACATGTTCTTGATGTCCTGGTTCCCGCCGTTTTCCCGTGGCGGTGCGGTCCTGGCCGCTTCCGCGGCCACCCTGTCGAATTCCGACGGGGCCAGGTGCCCGAGAACAGCGTGCTCGGCCTCGGGCGGCAGCGCCAACGGAGGGACCCTGTTCGGATTCGTGGCGATCAGGTCGCCTTCGCGCTTGTTCCATTTCGCCAGCAGCTGGGCTGAGGGAGCCGTCCCCATCAAGCCGGGGTGGATCAGCCCGGTGAAGGAAACACCGGGCACGTGCCGGGATGTTGCGATTTGTCCTGTGAAGTCCCAGATGGCTTTGTATGCGTCGGGAAACTGCTCGGTGAGGAAGCCGCCGCCGTTGCTGGTGGCGAAGATGCCGGTGTAGCCCCAGCCCTGTCCGGCAAGTGGGCCTGAATCCTCCTGCGGGATGGGACCGACGTCCAGGATGTCGACCACCAGCAGGTCGCCGGGCTTGGCGCCCTCGACGGCGAAGGGACCGCTGAGTTTGTGGACGGTCAGTAGCGGGGCGTTGAGGATGTCGTCGGCGGAGTCGTTGTTGACGATCGCGCCGTCAAACCATTCCCGGCAGTCGACCCGGAAGGAATCCCCCGGCTTGACCGTCGCGACGGGTGGAATGTCGGGGTGCCATCGGTTGTGCCCGATCTTTTCCTGATCCTCGAACTTCTTGCTTGAGTCCAGGGAAAATATCCTTGCTGGCATTTCATCTCCTTTGACTGGTCGCCGCGTGTTGCCGGTTAGGGTCGCGGCAGTGTCCGATGTAACGGGTTGGATGAATACTGCTGTACACGCCTGGGGCTGCCCGGAATCCGAGAGTTCACCACCTCGGGTTCGGCTGCACTGCGTTTGGTGGAGTCAATGAGTCGGAAGGCCTGCGAACCGGACCGGGAAAGGTGCGGTGCGCTGAATACCCGGCGGGACGGTTCACCGCAGGAGGGGCACGGAAGGGTGTCCGGTGCGTCGCCGATCGGGTGGGATGCTTCGAAAAGCGAACCATCGGAGCAACGGTACTCATAAGTGGCCATGGTTTGGTTCCTCTCCGTTCCGATCACCAGGGCGCAGGCGACGAAGATGGAAAACCACCCCAGAGTGTGTTGCCAGATTAGGCTGAGCCCCGGAACGGGGTCAGGGTCTTTGGGCCCTTCCCCAAGCAGCACTGGTGGCACGGTTGGATGCCCCAAACCTCACGTGGGCGGGGGCTTCCCGTCCCGTTCCGCGGCCGCTAGGCTTCTGAGAAACGACGTGGACCCCCGCGGATTTTTGGCTGCCCATGGCCCAATGGCGGGGGCCTCCTTTTGGCGGGTCCCGTCGGCTGCTCAGGAAAGGATCTCTCATGCCGGACTCCAACGTCGAAGGGATCGCACGCTCCTACATCCAGGCCGTTGGCTCCCACGACATGAACGCCCTTGAAAACCTGCTCGGGGAGGATCTCGTGGCCACCTTCGCCGGCACCACACTCGACAAGGCCGGGTGGACCACTGCACTCAAGCGCCTTCTCCCGGCGCTGGTCCGCAACGAGATCCGGGAGGTCTTCATCGCACAGGAACGTGCCTGCGTCGTGTATGACTTCGTCACCGACACGGCTGCTGGTGCCGTCAGGTGCATCGAGCTGCTCACCGTCAGCGCAGACAAAATCCGCGAGATTGAACTTGTCCTGGATCGGGTCGCCTTCGCCCCCGTCAATGAGGCCCTGAAGGCGAGGGTGCCGCCCGTCCAGTAAAGGTCAGCCTCCCCGCTGACTTCATAGAAGCAGTGGGCCGTCTCCCAGTTGGGTGCGTCGGCCGATCAGGACGAAGCGGCTTCGATGATCTTCTCGTCGCCTTCGTTCACGGCCTTGACCACGGCATCGTAGTCACCACTTTCGACGGCCTTGCTGACCTTCTTGGTAGCTTTGTCCACCGCCTTGTCGACCCGGTCGAGGTAGAGGTCGTCGACGACGGCGATGATCGCCGAGGAGCCCGGCGGCAGCCATTCGTCCGCGTTGACGCCGATGGACTTCTCCTCGTGACGCTTCGCGATGGCGCCAACACCAGCGCCGATACCAGCGCCGATCACGCCGGACAGCAGGAGCGGCGGAGCGAACAAACCGACCACGAGCCCGCCGATGGCGCCGGCCGTGGTGCCGCCGGCGACCAGTCCGCCCCCGTGCTCCTTGACCTCGGTCTGGCCCGAGGCGTCACGCGACAGGACGACCGCAGCCACCACGGCGGCGTCGTCCATGCTCTTGATCGCCTTGAAATCGTCTGCCGCCGAGCCCGCGTCGGTGTATGACGACACGAACAAGGTGTAGTTGCGTTCTGACATGGTGTGCCCTCCACTCGGTTCCGGCCGGCGCTGCGGCCACTCCAATTCTTTGGTCGACGCTGTCGGTCCCGACGGTGCTGGAAATGACCGAACTCCCGACGGCGGGCGGCCTGGCCGCCCGCACCGGGGCGGTACGCACACCGGCCGTCGCGTAGGTCCAACTCTTGCCCCGACAGACGGGCCCCGTCAGGGCCTTAAGTCCTCCACTTTCATGCGCCAAGGCCGCGTCGGCCCGTTCATGGATGAGCATCACTACAGCTGAGCCTCTGTCACGGGACCCGGCACCCTACGCGCGAACGTTCTGACGTCAGGGCAGCACGTCGTCGCGTTAGCATTGGTTCCAACACGTCGTACCAGGAGGGTGCATGCCGTACACCGTTGACTTCAAGAACGTTTCTACTGTCGGTTTGGAATCGTCTCCCGTGGCTGAGGCCCTCGCCGGGTTGCGCGCCAACGAGGCTCGCTATTTCCGAAACAAGTACGACCACGTCTTCACAGTGAGCCCTGCGAGCGAGGTTCCGCAGGTGGTTGACCGGGTGAGCAGGATACTCCGGGACGAGCGTGAAATCGTCATCGATTCCCGCCCGCTCGAAGCGACCTCCTTCGAAGTCGACGGTTTGCGGATGGCCTACGTTTTCTTCGAGTCGGGGCTGTCGATCAACGTCATGTACAGCATCGACGCCGGGAAGAGAGCGGTCGGGTTCAAACTCGCCGAAGGAATGGAGATTCCGGAGGAATTGGCGACGCGCTTCAAGTTCGCCCGGCAAAAATCGAAGCTGGCGGGCGTTATTCGCGGCTCGTACTTCGTGATCAAGGGAGAGTACTGACCGCAACAACCGAGCCAGTTGGACACGACTCGCGAGACTGAACAGGATCGTCTGCGCACAGGTCGGTTTCTGGCTGGAAGGGCAATATCTTCTCGTGTCAGGACCCAGGGTGCCCGGGCCACGCTTTGCCCGCCCACGGGTCGTAGTCAGCGATGAGCCCCTCCTGCGGCGGACGCTCATTTTCGGGAACATGCTGCAGGTTCACCCGCACCCGGTACCAGAGCGAACTCGATCCGCGCATTCCGTCGACGAGGATGTCGGCGGGATGCAGGGCCGGGACGAGATCCGCATGCCGGGTCTTCCATTCGTCGAGCGCCGTGAGCGCCTCGGGCTTGGTCTTGGTACGTGCCACCTCGATGAGCGGCATCACCGACTGCCGGCGGCCCATGCCGTCGCCTGCCCGCGGCGGCTTTTCGGCGGGACCGAGCTCGGCAGCCAGGGCGATAAGTTTGTCGAGTGACCCGACTGTGTGGTCGATGCCGGCGTGGGGATCGCCCATTGCAGCGAAGCGCTCAAGCACCGTGGGCACCGTAAACTGTTCCGGCCGGGTGGAGGTGACCTCGTCCCAAGTGAGCGGCGTCGAGACTCGGGCGTCGGGCAGGGGCCGGATCGAGTACGCCGATGCCACGGTGCGGTCCTTGGCGTTCTGATTGAAGTCGACGAACACGCTCTCGCCACGCTCCTCCTTCCACCACCGGGCGGTGGCAAGGCCCGGAGCACGGTTCTCGACCTCGCGGGCGAGGGTCTCGGCGGCGAGCCGCACGTCGCGATACGACCACTGGGGCGCGATGCGCACCAAGATGTGGAGTCCCCGCGAACCGCTCGTCTTCGGCCACCCCACCAGCCCGACGTCGTCGAGCACCTCCCGCGCGACATAGGCGGTGTCAACGATCTGCGACCAGTCGACCCCCGGCATCGGGTCGAGGTCGACACGGAGCTCGTCGGGGTGCTCGAGGTCCTCGGCCCGCACGGGGTGCGGGTTGAGGTCCAGGCATCCAAGATTCACCACCCATGCCAACCCCGCAGCATCCCGGATGACGGCCTCTTCGGCTGATGTCCCCGACGCGTAGTGCAGCGTCGTCGTGTCGACGAAGTCGGGGTGGTTTTCAGGCACGCGCTTCTGAAAGAACGGCTCAGCACCGATCCCCTTCGGGAAGCGCTTGAGCACCATGGGCCGCCCGCCGGCGCCCCGCAGCGCACCATCGGCGACGGTGAGGTAGTAGCGCACCAAGTCGAGCTTCGTCAGCCCGGGCTCCGGGAACACCACCTTGTCCGGACTCGAGATGCGAACCTCGTTACCGTCAATGGTGAGGATCTCACCGGGGGTCTTCGACGAGTTCATTCCGCCACGCTAGCAATAACCGGATGTCCCAGCCAGACCAGCCGTGCGGCACGCGAAATTAATCTGGAACGCGCCCCGGCCCGGCCTTGACCGGCGGCAGGACTTGGAATGGGGAATGTGCGACGGCGGTGCCGGGGCTTCCTGGTGGGGATGGCCGGGTCAGGGGACGGGTGGGGTATCCGGCCGGATCCTGGCTCGCTAGGCTGTGTCCCACGGAAGGGAGCGAGACGTGACCCAACGGACCTACCCGCAGGGCGTCCCGTGTTGGATCGACACCGAGCAGCCAGACATCGGGGCGGCCGTCGAGTTCTACGCCGGAATCTTCGGGTGGACGTTCCATGACGTCATGCCGGCGGGAGCGCCGGGCCGTTACTTGATTGCCAAGCTCGACGGCCAGGACGTCGCCGGGGTGGCCAGCACGCAGAGTGCCGCGGCGTGGAATACTTACATTTCCGTCGAGGACGCGGATGCAACCCTGCAGCGACTGGTCACTGCCGGCGCTGCGGTGCGATCGGCGCCTGCCGATGCGGGAGAGGGCGGACGCAGTGCGGCGCTGACCGATCCGGCGGGCGCCGAGTTCCGCCTCTGGCAGGCTAGACGACGTTTAGGGGCACAGGTGGCCAATCAGCCAGGGTCGTGGAATTTCAGTGATCTCCACACGGCTAATCCCGGCGCGGCCACTAAGTTCTACGAAGAGGCGTTCGGCTGGCAGGTCGACGACCTCGGCTTCGCGATGATGATCCGCAGGCCCGGTTATGGTGATCACCTTGAAGCGACAGTAGATCCTGGCATCAGGGTGAGGCAGTCCGGGCTGGCCGCCCCGCCAGGCTTCGAGGACGCGATCGCCTGGATCGCGACCACCGCCCCTGACGAACCGCCGCACTGGCACGTCTCGTTCACCGTGGCCGACCGGGATCAGACGGTGGTTGATGCGCAGCGACTCGGCGCCCAGGTCCTAAGCCAGGCCGACACCGAGTGGACGCGCACGGCACTGATCCGGGACCCCCAGGGAGCCGAGTTCACGGCCAGCCAGTTCACGCCCCCGTCCGGGTGAGCGATTCAATCGTCGGCGGCCGCTGATGGCAGGTTTCGCCGACTCTGCCTCAATCGGCATCCTGTCGGCGACGCCTCAGGTGCCGTGCGCGGCTACCGCTTGGATCTCGACCTTGGCGCCGAAAGGAAGGGCGCCGGCCTGGAAGGTGAACCGGGCCGGAGCCGTGGACGGGTCCGGGAATTGCCGCCGCCACCACGCATTCAGGCTGCTGTAGTCGGTGATGTCAGCGACGACGCACTGCACGTACACGATCTCCTCGACGCCGTAGCCGGCAGCGTGGGCGATCATCGTGACATTGTGCCAGGCCAGCGCCGTCTCCTCCTCGAAGGTTCCCTCGTGATAATTGCCGTCGGGATCCAGTGCGGGCATCCCGCTGACGAAGCAGACACCCTTTGCTTCGCTTGCCAGGCTAAAGGGGAAGCCTCCGGGTAGTCCCGGCCCGGACGTCGTGCGCTTCATGGTCATGTGTTGTCCTCCTGATGATGCAGAAGGTCTTGTTTACGTGACCGCATGGCCTTCAGGAATTTTCCAAACTCTGCGCTTTGACCCATGTCTTCCATTTTGCCGGGCCGGGTCCTTGCTTTCCAGGGCGAGTCACGGTTCAACGCACAACCGATGACAGGAAGAAGACGATGGATAATTCACTGATGATGGCCTTGCTGGTCATCAATTCAATGAAGCACGAGGGCCGCGGGGCCGCGGGCCTACCAGCCCAAACCAGATACCCACCCACAAGGAAGACTGATGATGTCCCAGACACGTGAAACCAACATCCCCACGGTGACCCTCAACAACGGCGTCCAGATCCCGCAGCTCGGCTTCGGCGTTTTCCAAGTCCCGGCGGAAGACACCCAGCGGATCGTCGAGGATGCCTTGGACGCCGGCTACCGCCACATCGACACCGCCGCCGCATACCGGAACGAGGCCGGCGTCGGAGCCGCCATTGCGGCGTCAGGAATCCCGCGCGAGGAAATCTTCGTCACCACCAAGCTCCGCAACGGCGAACAGGGCACAGCCTTCGAGGCGTTCCAGCACAGCCGCGAGGCGCTCGGCATCGACTACGTGGACCTGTACCTGATCCACTGGCCCGTGCCATCCCAAGGACTCTTCACCCAGGCCTGGAAGGCCATGGAAAAGCTCTATTCCGGCGGCGAGATCCGCGCCATCGGAGTGTCGAATTTCCTCCCTGACCACCTGGACACGCTTCTTGAGAACTCGGACATAGTTCCGGCAGTCAACCAGATCGAAATCCACCCCACCTTCCAGCAGCAGGCCCTGGCAGCCAAGAGCCGGTCCTTGGGCATCGCAGTGGAGGCGTACAGTCCCTTGGGCCAGGGCGCGGATCTTGATGCATCCGCCGTGAAATCGCTGGCGGCCCGGTACGGTGCCACCCCCGCCCAGATCGTGCTCGCCTGGCATCTCGCCCAGGGCACCATCGTCATCCCCAAGTCGGCACATAGCGAGCGCATGCGGGAAAACCTGGGCGCCGCGGCGCTCCGGCTAACCCCGGCTGAAATAGACCAGATATCCGCCTTGGAGTCTGGCGCCCGCGCCGGCTCCGATCCGGCCGTTGCCGCGCACAGCCAGCTCTAGCCCGTGCAGCAGCAAAGCCGGAGAGGGCCCCTCGGCCGGGACCGTCTCCGGCTTTCGGCTTCATCAAGCCGTGGGGCCGAGCGCTTACAGGATGCTCTCGTAGTGCTCCACGACGGGGAAGGGATCGTAGAAGTGGTGCAGTAGTGCGCGCCAATTGCCGTATTGGTCGGATTGTCGGAATCCAACGGTATGGTCCTCGAGCCGATCCCATTCAACGAGCAGCAGATACGTGCTCGGCGACTCGATCGAACGTGACAACGACAATTTCCTGAAGCCAGCCATCGAAGCAATGATGGGCCTCGCCTCGCTAAATGCCAGTTCGAAGTCGTCTTCCTGACCGGGGATGACTGGCAATAGCGCGTGTTCGGTAATCATTGGATCAGTTTCACACAGAGAAATCCCCCGCGTGACTGCCGTTCCCGGCCTGGAGGATGCGCGGTGCGGTGCGGCGGGCCGCCTAGCCCGCGACGCGTCGATATCCGCCGCTGACCCAGTCGGCGACCAGTCGGCCGTACTCCTCCGGTGCTTCCTCCCACGCGAAGTGGCCGGCGTCGAGAGGATGCATCTCGCTGTGGGGGAGGAGCCCGTCCAGGTACTCGCTGTTCGACCACGGCACGAGGTCATCGTGGCGGCCCGCGACGATCTGGGTGGGCGTGGTGATGGACGGCAGCAGGTCGTGCAGCAGCGGGTTCTGCTCGGGGTAGGTCCGCACAAACCGCGCCGACTCTGCGAAGCGCCCGAGGTCGTAGGCGCTGACGTAGTCCTCGTGGACTTCCGGTTCGCTGACGCTCGGGGCGGGCAGTTCCACCGCGTAGCCGATATTAGTTCTGGCGTCGAGAGCGCGCACGTCATCCAGAGTCGGCGCTTCGATGATCTCCTTGAGGGCGCCGCCCGCATCAATCGGAAAGCGGACGGCGCCGCCGCCGATGGTCAGGCTTGTGACCCGTTCTGGAGCATTTGCAGCAAGGAACAGCGCCGCGGCGGTGCCAACGTCCGGGCCGACGACGTGCGGAACTCCCAGACCCCATTCCTCGATGAGGCGGGCCAGGAACGCTCCGGAACCGTCCGGGGCGATCAACTCCGGGCGGCCATCTGAATGGCCGAAACCGGGCATGTCGACGGCGACCACCCGCCCCACCGCTGCAACGCGGTTCCAGATGCGGCGGAAGGCCCAAAGGCTTTCCGGCCACGGCGCCAGCAGCAGCATGGTGATGTCTGAGTCTGCCTTGTTATCCGCGAACCTCACGCGCACTCCGTCACAAACCCGGAAGTACGTGCTGATCGTCGAGACCGTCCAGGAACCCATCTGAGAACTCTCTTCGTTGAACCCGCTATCGGCCGGATCGCCCACCGGATCTGTCCCGACACGCTGCCTGGAGCGATCGCTGTAGCAGTTCTAGACCCGTCTCTCCACGAGTGTCAAGGCTGCGCGCTCACCCACGGGAAGGGTCCGCATGGAATCAGGATTCCCGCTTCCAGTCAGGGCGAGCATACTGGTGGAGTGAGGATCGACGCCGGATCAGGGTCCCAGGGGCGGCGGCGGCCAGGGGCAGGCACGAGCCCGTACCCGCCGATCGCCGACTATGGGTTTTTGTCTGACTGTGAGGCCAACTGCTTGATCGCATCGAGCGGGCAGGTGGAGTGGATGTGCGTGCCACGTCACGACTCGCCGAGTCTGTTCTCCACTATGCTCGACCGCGCCGCGGGTGGCTTCAAGGTGGCGCCGTACGGCGTCCGGGAGCCCACCGCGCGCCGCTATCTCCCCGGCAGCCTGATCCTGGAGACCACCTGGCAGACCAGGACGGGCTGGCTGATCGTGAGGGATGCCCTGGTGATGGGTCCGTGGCACCACACCGACGAGAGGGCCCGCCGATACCGCCGCCCGCCGATGAACTACGAGGCTGAGCACTGCCTGTTGCGCACTGTTAGATGCGTCAACGGTGCAGTTGAGCTGTCCGTGTTGTGCGAGCCGGTCTTCGACTACGGCCGGCGCCGTGCACGGTGGGAGTTTTCCGGTCCCGGGTACGGGGAGGTCGTGACCATCAGGGGCGATGAGGGCAATCCGGTGCTGCGTCTGACCACCGACCGCCGGCTGGGCATCGAGGACTCCATAGCAGTCATCCGCACCCGGATGACCGAGGGGGAGGAGGCTTTTATCGCGCTCTCCTGGGGGTCGCTGCCCCCGCCGCGGACGTGGGAGGAAGCCACTCGCAAGCAGTGGCAGACCACTGAGTTCTGGAGGCAATGGATCACCGCGGGCGAGTTCCCCGACCATCCGTGGAGGGAGCAGCTGCAGCGCAGCGCACTGACGTTGAAGGGTCTCACCTACGCGCCGACCGGAGCTCTGGTCGCGGCCCCCACCACGTCACTTCCCGAGACGCCCGGGGGAGAGCGGAACTGGGACTACCGGTACACCTGGGTGCGCGATTCCACATTCGCGCTCTGGGCCCTCTACACACTCGGCCTGGACCGGGAAGCGGACGACTTCTTCGCCTTCATCCGCGACGTCGCCGCCGAGGACGACCTGCAGATCATGTACGGCATCGACGGCGAAAGGGACCTTCCCGAGGTTACCGTCGAGGAGCTCGGCGGCTATGACGGCGCCCGCCCCGTCCGGATCGGCAACGCTGCCGCCCACCAGCGGCAGCTGGACGTCTGGGGCACGATGCTGGACTCCGTCTACCTCCACGCAAAGTCCCGTGACCAGCTCCCCGAGCCGCTCTGGCCGGTCCTCCTGCGCCAGGTCGAGCAGGCGGCCGCCCATTGGCGGGACGCCGACCACGGCATCTGGGAGGTCCGTGGCGAACCGAAGCACTTCACCTCCTCAAAGCTCATGTGCTGGGTCGCCCTGGACCGTGGTGCCCGGCTGGCGCGCCTGCACGGTCAGGCTGATTACGCCCGGAAGTGGGATTCCATCGCCGATGAGATCCATGAGGACATCTGCCGCAATGGCGTCGACGACCGCGGCGTGTTCGTCCAGTCCTACGGCACGACGAACCTCGATGCCTCGCTTCTCCTGGTCCCGCTCGTCCGGTTCCTGCCCGCCAACGATCCACGCGTGGGCGCCACTGTCTTGGCCATCGCCGATGAACTCACCCGGGACGGGCTCGTCCTGCGCTACCGCCCCGAGCAGACCGACGACGGACTCGCCGGCGACGAGGGGACGTTCACCACCTGCTCGTTCTGGCTCGTCTCAGCCCTCGTCGAGATCGGAGAAGTGGTGCGCGCCAAGGCACTGTGCGAACGTCTGCTGTCACTCGCCAGTCCCTTGGGCCTTTACGCCGAGGAGCTGGATCCGGTGAGCGGCCGCCACCTCGGTAACTTCCCACAAGCATTCACCCACCTGGCCCTCATCAACGCGCTCGTCCACCTCATCCGCGCCGAAGAAACCAATCTTTCGGCGCAGTTCGCCCCGGCGCACCGCACCACATGACAGCAGCGACACAACCTGACCCCAATCAGGGGGCTCGCGGTCCACTTCCAGTCCGCGGCTCACAGTCCGTTCACAGCGGCACGACAGACCGTCGACAGTCCGGGGTTTGAGGATGGGGATACAGCTTCGAAATCCGCGGGGCGGCGACCCGAGCGCGATCAAGAGGCGTGAGGTCGACACCGGCAAAACGACGAGATCAGGATGACCCATGAACGAGCATGAACAGCCCACCCTCGGCGAAAACACCGGAGCCGTTGCAGGCCGGAAAACCCGGAAGCGCGTTGGCGCCGGGCTCTATGTTGCCTGTCTGGTGGCTGCGGGCGGCATAGGCGGGGGCGTGGCGTCAGGGGCGACGGCGATGTGGAACACCGGCGGGCCGGCATCGGGCACTGTGCAAACGACGCAATACACGCCGGTGATCGTCAACAATCCCGACAGTGTCGGCGCGGTGACAGCCGCCGCGCAGAAGGCCTCACCCAGTGTGGTCACCATCAGCGCCAGTTCCGGCACTTCAGGCGGTACCGGGTCGGGCATCATTCTGGATGCCTCCGGCCATATTCTGACCAACACGCATGTGGTCACGCTGGACGGGCAGGCAGCCAACGCGGCCATCGAGGTTCGGACCAGCGACGGCAGCGTCTACCCGGGGACAATCGTAGGAACGGATCCGCTCTCGGACCTGGCCATCGTCCAAATCACTGCCCCGGGGCTGGTCGCCGCGGCCCTGGGCGACTCCGGCAAGGTCAATGTCGGCGACACTGCCATAGCCATCGGAGCGCCCCTGGGATTGAGTGGAACGGTCACTGACGGCATCGTTTCGGCAGCGAACCGCACCATTGAGACAGCGTCCTCGGCCACGTCCGCGCTGCAGAACGGCTCCTCCAGCGCCGCGCAGGACACCATCAGCATTAACGTCATCCAAACGGATGCGGCCATAAATCCGGGAAACTCCGGCGGTCCCCTGGTGAACGCGAACGGTGAGATCATCGGAGTCAACGTGGCCATCGCCGCGGCGGGATCCACGTCTTCTTCCTCGGACCAGGCTGGCAACATCGGGGTCGGCTTCTCCATCCCGATCAACGACGCGAAACGCGTCGCCCAGGAGATCATCGCTACGGGCACGGCCACGCACGGCCAACTCGGCGTCTCGGTCCGGGACAAAGCCTCAGGCGCCTCTTCGGAGTTCGCGGCCGGGGCAGAGGCATCATCCGTGACGCCGGGCTCCGCAGCCGACAAGGCCGGTCTGAAGGCCGGCGATGTGATCACCGGGCTGGGCGGCCGCAGTGTCACCGATGCTTCCGAGCTCACGGCGGCGACGCGGGAGCAGGCTGCCGGGGCCACGGTCAAAGTCACTTTTGTCCGCGACGGCCAGGAGCAAAGCAAGGACGTCACCCTCGGCGCAGCCACTGCTGGCTGACGAGGGGGTCCGTTGCCCCCACTGAATGAATTTCCTGGCCCCTGTCGATTAGCTCTCGCGCTGTTCGACCTGTGGGTGGGAAGGTCGAAGGGCGACCTTCCAAAACCTAGGAGATTGAAATGGCAAAGTACATGTTGATCATGCGCGGAACCGACGAGTCGTACGCCAACCTTCAGAATGCCGACTTCAACGAGGTCCTCGACACCATAGGCAAATTCAACGACGAATTGATCCGCGCTGGTGTCTTGCTGGCAGCCGAAGGTCTGGATGATCCGAAAGAGGGCGTCGTGGTGGACTTTACCGCCGAAACCCCGGTGGTCACTGACGGGCCCTACGGCGAAACCAAGGAACTGTTCGCCGGCTACTACATCCTCGATGTCGCATCGAAGCAGGAAGCGATCGAGTGGGCAAAACGGGCACCCCTCACGGCGGGAACCAAGACCGAGATTCGCAGGGTACCTTCAATCGACGAGTTCCCGCAGGAGAACGAATGGATCCAGAAGGAACGCGCGTGGCGGGAACAGACCGGCCAGCTCTGATACAGCCAGCCCGGAACCGTCGGTGAGCAGCAACCAGGCAAGGGCCGCCGTCGAAGCCGTGTGGCGCATGGAGTCAGCCCGCATCGTCGGTGCCCTGGCCCGCTATACGGGCGATTTCCCGTTGGCCGAAGACCTCGCACAGGAGGCGCTCGCCGAGGCCCTCGTGTCGTGGTCGGTGAACGGGATCCCCGCCGAGCCGGTGGGCTGGCTGCTGACCACCGGCCGGCGCCGGGCGGTGGACTACTTCCGGCGCCGTGCCGCCCGCGACGAAAAGTACGCGCTCCTGGCCCGCGACCTCTCGGAGGAGCTTCCGGGCGCGGATTCCCTGTTCGACCCCAACGCGATCGACGACGACGTGCTGGCCCTGATGTTCATCTCCTGCCATCCGGTGTTGTCCAAGGAATCGCGGATAGCCTTGACGCTGCGCGTGGTGGGCGGAATGGGCACCGACGAGATCGCGAAGGCCTTCCTGGTTCCGGTGCCGACTATCCAGGCACGCATTACACGGGCCAAAAAGACCCTTACCGGCGCCCGTATCCCGTTCGCCGTGCCAGAAACGCGAGAAATGCCGAAACGGCTAGGATCGGTGCTCCACGTCATCTACCTGATCTTCACGGAGGGGTCTTTCGCGTCCGGCGGTGACTCCTGGATGCGCGTGGACCTGGCGGGTGAAGCGCGCCGCCTGGGCCGTGTGCTGACGCGGCTGGCACCGGAACCCGAGGTGTTCGGCCTGCTGGCCCTGATGGAGCTGACGGCCGCCCGCTTCCCTGCGAGGCTCGATACGGCCGGCCGGCCGGTTCTCTTGGAGGACCAGGACCGACGCTTGTGGGACCAGTCGGCGATCCGGCGCGGTCGTGCTGCGCTGGCGAGGGCCGTGGCTGCCGGCCGTGGGCTCGGCGCGTACGGGCTGCAGGCCTCCATCGCCGAATGCCACGCGGTGGCCCTCTCCGTTGCGGAAGCGGACTGGCAGCGGATCGTGATCCTCTACGAGGCCTTGGGGCGGCTTGCGCCCTCTCCGGTGGTCGAACTGAACCGCGCGGTGGCGGTGGCCATGGCATCGGGTCCGGCGGCCGGGCTGGAACTGGTCGACGCGATCACGTCACGTGGTGAGCTCAAGGGCTCGCACCTGCTGCCTGCGGTCAGGGGCGAGATGCTGGCACGGCTGGGCCGCCGCGGAGAAGCGAAGTCCGCCCTGCAGCAGGCGGTCGCGATGTGCTCGAACGCGGCCGAACGCGCAGTGCTGGAACGAAAGATCGAGGAGCTCGCCCGCCCGTAGATCCTGATCTCCGATGCCAGGTGCATGAGCGTCGCCCGTATCCTTGAACTATGAGTGACATCGCGCCTTCAACCGTCACGTTTGATGGCCGCTTCGCCCGCGAGTTCAAGGAGATGGCCATTCCATGGCGCGCGGAGCAGGCTCCCGATCCGCGCCTCTTGGTACTCAACGAACACCTCGCCACCGAGCTAGGTCTCGGGCCGGCCTTTCTCCGGAGCCCTGAGGGTCTTCTTCTACTGACCGGCAACGCCATCCCTGCGGAGGCCAGCCCGGTGGCGCAGGCCTACGCCGGCCACCAGTTTGGCTGGTACGCACCCCGTCTCGGCGACGGGCGCGCACTTCTGCTCGGTGAGATCGAGCAGGCGGACGGGCAGCTCCGTGACGTGCACCTCAAGGGATCAGGACGGACGCCGTTTGCGCGAAACGGCGACGGCCAGGCAGTGGTCGGTCCTATGCTGCGCGAATACATCGTGAGCGAGTCTATGCACGCGCTGAACATCCCCACCACACGATCCCTCGCCGTCGTCGCAACGGGGCGTTCAGTACAGCGCGAGACCCTCCTGCCCGGCGCCGTTCTCACCCGGGTTGCCAGCAGCCACCTGCGCGTCGGCAGCTTCCAGTACGCCCGGTCCACGGGCGACATCGGCCTCCTTCGCCGCCTCGCCGAATATGCAATAACCCGTCACTACCGGGCCGCCGCGGAGGCCGGGAACCGCCATCTCGCACTGCTCCAGGCGGTCATATCAGCCCAGGCTTCACTGGTGGCCCGGTGGATGCTTGTTGGGTTCGTTCACGGCGTCATGAACACTGACAACATGACGATCTCGGGCGAAACCCTCGACTACGGACCGTGTGCCTTCATGGAAGGCTTCGACCCCGCCGCGGTCTACAGCTCGATCGACGAGACCGGACGGTACGCCTACCGCAATCAACCGGTGGTGGCGGAGTGGAACCTCGCCCGGCTCGCGGAATCTCTCCTGCCTCTGCTCCACGATGACCAGGAGCAGGCGGTGGACCTCGCGGTGGAAGCACTCAGCGAGTTCCGCCCTCAGTACAGCGAAGCGTGGTCGGCCGGCATGAAAGCCAAGCTGGGGTTTGGTCAAGGGCTCGACGACGAAGTGACCTCGCCTCTTGTGGACGAACTTGTGGCTTTGATCCAGGAGTCACGGGCGGACTACACATCGTTTTTCCGGAACCTCGGCAAAGTCGCACGTGGCCAAGCCGAAGCTGCGGGGGGCCAGGTCCTGGATCCGGCACGGTTCGATGCCTGGGTAACGCGCTGGCGCGACCTGGCGCCGGATGCTGACGCCATGGACCGGGTCAACCCTGTCTACATTCCGCGGAACCATCTGGTGGAGGAGGCCCTGGCTGCCGCTACCGGCGGGAACACGGGTCCGCTGGAACGGCTGATGGACGCGGTTGCCTCACCCTTCGACGAGCGGCCCGGTCTCGAGCACTACGCCGCTGCCGCCCCGGAAAGTTTCGGCCCTTACCGGACCTTCTGCGGAACCTGAGCATCACGGCCGCGCTGGCGGGGTGCCTTCCCCGCTCCGGTATTGGCGGCGAAGGTGGAATGCAACTGCGAAGATCCAGGCCATGAACGCGAACAGGATGACGCGTTGCACGAGGCCCTTCCACTCGAACAGTCCACTCCCGGGCTGCTGACTGATCTTGAGCAGGACGACTCCGACAGCTAGAACGACACCGGTGGCCAGTGTCCACCCCGCCAGGGGGCGCCAGCCGGCGTCACGGCGGAAACGCCGATAGAAGACGAAACAACTGATCGGCGCGAACGTGAAGACCAGCGCACCGAAGATGCCGTGCACGACACCGTGAATACTGGCTTGCTGGAACATCGCAGACGGGTCGGTAGTGAACGGCCCGGAGGCCATGAGGCTGACTCCGATGCCCTGTATCAGCGCGGGACCGGCGCGGGACGCGGCCCCGACGCTGAAGTGCGCCGCGAGCCCCAGGCCGAACACCAGCATCAAGGCGCCGGTGAGGACAAAGTTGAGGATCTGAACCCAGCCGTGGGGGCCCAGGGACAGCTCGCTGACGAACATTCGCGTCGGGGAGTAGCCGGGGTACAGCCACCCCGACACCGTGAAGACGGACACGAAGAGGACCGCCCCGATCATGCCGGCCATGGCGGCCAGCCCGATGTGCCGACGTCGGGCCTCCGCCTGGCGGGCGATAGAAACTGAAACCACACGGTGAAGTCTACGGTTCGGTGGAGACGCCGGACGACATCTCGCCGCTTTCGACTAAGCGGCCGATGTTCATCACGCAGATGCGGTCTGAGACAAGCGGTGCGCTAGATGTAGGTAGCGTGAGCGGTGCTGTTGCGAACGACGAGGCGCGGGGTCAGCACGTCGGTGCGTGGCTGCAGGGAGTGGTCGGCGATGCGTGCCACGAGAAACTCCGCTGCTCGGATGCCCACGTCCCGGCTGACCGGGTCGACGGTGGTCAGGGACAGGTGCCGGATCCCAGCGAGATAGGTGTTGTCGTATCCGACCAGTGAGAGTTGTGAAGGAACGCTGATGCCGTGGTCGTCGGCAGCCGAGAGCGCACCGACGGCGAGGATGTCGTTGGCAGCGAAGACCGCTGTGGGCGTCCGGCCGCTGTCGATAAGCCGGCTCATTGCCGCAAAGCCGGACTGTTCGCTCATGTCCGTGGGCTCCACCCGGATGTTGTCCTGCAGGCCGTGGCGGGTCATCGTGTCCCGGTAGGAGTTGGCCCGCACGGCAGCGGATCCCGTGGGGGCGGTGAGGAATGCAATGTCTGTGTGGCCGAGGCCAATGAGGTGTTCGACAGCCGCGCGGGCGCCAGCGGCGTCGTCGTTGGTGACAAGGTCCGCTGCCGGGAGGTCGAAGGCTCGGGTGCCGGCGACGACGGCTGGGGTATGCAGTGTGGCACGGGTGAGGTCGTCATCGGCGTCGAGGTCCCCGGCGATGACGAGACCGTCGACGCGCATTTCCATGAACGCGGAAACCGGGCTTTCCCCCGGGCGGGCCAAATATTGGGAGTCGCCGAGGACCATCCTCAGCTTTTGCTCCCGGAAGATGCTCTGCATGCCATCGAGCAGCTCCACGAACCACGGATTGGCAAGGTCATCCAGCAGCACGCCGACCGTTCGCGTACGTCCGCTGGCAAGCGAGCGGGCGGCGTTGCTGGGCCGGTAGTCGAGGGCAGCCATGGCGAGGGCCACGGCGTCTCTTTTTTGTTGACTTACCTTTGGTGAACCCTGCAGCACCAGGGAAACGAGTGCTCGCGATACGCCGGCTTCCCGCGCTACATCCTCAATAGTGGCGCGCCTGGCCGCTCCCTGTTGATTCACTACTTTCCCGGACAAGTGGCCTCCTGCCAGCAAGCGTATCGCGGGAAGGGCGGCGGCTTCCTGCCGCCGCCCTATGGCCCGCGAACTGGCAGCACTGCGGCCGGGCTTACAGGGCTGTCGCCTTCTCGCCAGACCCCGTGGGGGCGATGATCGGTATGCCTCCGGTGCGGAAGTGCACCTCCAGTTCTTCCAGCGATTGCCCCTTGGTCTCCGGAACAAATTTCGCCACGAAGATCAGGGAAACAATGTTTACCAGCACGAATACGGTGAACGTGCCGGTTGAGCCCAGGGCGACCACCAGGATCGGGAACAGGAAGGAGATGGCCGCGTTCACGGTCCAGAGTGCGAACACCGCAATGCCCATCGCGAAGCCGCGGATGGCCAGCGGGAAGATCTCGGAAAGCAGCAGCCACACACACGTTCCGATAAAGCACTGCACGAAGGCCACGAACAGCATCATTGCCGCCAGGATGGTGTAGCTGACGAGGTCCGACTGGGGAAGCGTGAAAACGACGGCGAGGAGTGCCTGCGAAGCCACGACCCCGGAAAAGCCAATGACCAGCATGCGGCGACGCCCGATGAAGCCCAGCAGCCAGATACCCAGGACAGTCATTAGCACCGAGGTCACGCCGACGGCGATGGTCGCCACGAGCGATGCGCTCACGCCGAGACCGCTGCGCTCGAGGATTGTAGGTGCGTAGTAGTTCACGGTATTGATGCCCGTTGCCTGCTGGGCCACGGCGAGCCCGATGCCCACCCAGAGGAGCCGCCGCATCCAGGGATTGTTCTTCAGGTCGCGCCATGCACTGGAGCGCTCATTCCGGTCCAGGTTCGCGGACTCAACGATTTCCTTGTACTCGAAGTCGGCTTCCTCCGGGCTGCGGCTGAGGTTGAGGATGCGCCGGCTGTCGTCGAACCTGTCGCGGATAGCGAACCAGCGCGGCGATTCGGGCAGGGCGAGCATGCCGATCAGGAGTGCGATGGCGGGGATGGAGGCAACGCCGAGCATGATGCGCCAGACCTCGGTGTCGTGGATGACGGCGTCGAGGAGGGCGTTGATGGCAAAAGCGAGCATCTGACCAGTCACGATCATCAGTTCGTTGATCGTGACCATACGTCCACGCAGATGCGCCGGCGCCATTTCTGCAAGGTAGAGAGGGCAGGTCACCGCGGCGGCACCGACGCCCAGGCCCAGGATGACGCGGGCCACGATCATGAATTCAACAGTCGGAGCGATGGCGCAGCCGATCGCTCCGAGGAGGAAGAGCAAAGCACAGACAAGCAGCGTGCCGCGCCGCCCGAGCTTATCGGCAAGCCGGCCGCCGCTCAGCGCACCGACCGCGGCACCGGGAAACAGCAGTGCGCTGACCACCGTGGCCTCTTCGACGGGGCTCATGCTCAGGGAGTCCTGCATGTAGAGCAGCGCACCGGAGATGACACCGGTGTCGTAGCCGAACAGGAGTCCGCCGAGCGTGGAGATGACGGTGAGGCGGGCGAGATAACCGCGATGTTTTGAGCCCGATGCGGGCGAGCTTGCTGTGTGCAACGACATTGTTGACTTCCTTGATTCGGCCGACCTGAAGGGCGGACTTGAATTTGGAGAGCGTTTCCGGGAGTGTGCTGGGTCACGTGACTGACTTCTACGTTAGAGCGCTCTAACAGAACAGTCAAGAGTTTGTCCTGACATACCACCAAAGTTGACCCTAGGTCCCAGAGTGAACGTCCCGACCGTGCAGCCAGAGCTGGGTGGTTCGGCATCGAGTGGGGGACTGGCGCCTGTGGGGCGGGAGGTTTCTGGCGGAATTTGGCCGGCGGAGACTTGTCCGGAGCAAATCAAACTTGTTATTATGTCAGGACAAAGCTTTGCGAAGACGACTGCGTTTCTCGTCAGAATCGATATCGACACTAAGGCGGACTTAACAGGACCGGGAACCGCTCGCTCCCAGCGTCCAGGGTTCCGGATTCCCGCGACGCACCTGCGCTCCGGTGGGGGATCATGGGCCCCGGCTGAATTGCGGAACGCTTCACGGAATCCGTCCAGGCGCACACCTCGCAAGTGATTGCCGCGATCGGATCCCGCTCTCTGGACCGTTCCGAAATGTTTGCCGAACGGCACGGCATTCCTGCGGCCTTTGGCAGCTATGAGGAGCTGGCTGCCGCCGACGTCGACATCATCTACATGGCCATGCCGCACAACTTCCACTACGAAGCCGCCCTCATTGCGCTCGACGCCGGCAAGCACGTCCTGATCGAGAAGCCGATCGGCATCAACCGCGAACAGGCGGCAGGTATCGCCGGCCGGGCAGCCTGAGCCGGCCTGTTCGCCGCCGAAGGGATGTGGACGTTTTTCCTGCCCAAGTTCGACGTCTCAGCATGCCCGGCAACTTCAGCGTCCGTTTCCCGGACGGCACCCGGCTGGCCTATGAGGATCCTGCGGCGGCACACTTTGAGGGCCTGCACTACGAGGCTGCCGCCGTCGCCCCTGCCATCTCGGCGGGCCAGCTGGAAGTCCCGCAGCGGCCGCTGGCCGAATCAATCCGGACCATGGCAGTCGCCGACGCCATCAGGAACCAGCACGGAATCGTGTTCCCCGGCGAACGGCCACCAAATCCCTGAACCCGCGGGCACTTCCACATCGTCCCTCGCTCGCCGACGGCCAAGGTTCGCTGTTCGCTGTTGACTAATGACTAGTGACTACTGACGGGCGGTGATGCCGTCGATGTCGACCAGGAGATGCGAGGGGCCGCGGAGGAACGGGCTCGGCCGGTATGGGGGCGGATCGGAGACCAGCCGCGGGTTCTCCAACCTGGTGGCGAACGCGGTGAGGGCGAGCTGGGCTTCGAGCCGGGCCAGGGGTGCGCCGAAGCAGAGATGGATGCCGCCGCCGAAGCCGAGGTGTTGGTTGTTACGCCGGTCCGGGATGAAGAGGTCGGGGTGGGCGACGTGGGCGGGGTCGCGGTTCCCCGAGGCCAGGACCAACGTGAGGGAGGCACCGGCAGGGATGGTGGTGCCGGCGATATCGATGTCGTCAAGGGCCGTGCGGAAAGGGACGAAATGGACGGGCGGCTCGTAGCGGAGCAATTCCTCGACCATCGGGATAGCGAGGCCGGGATCGTCGCGTAGCCGTTGGAGTTCGGCCGGGTGGCGGAGCAACGTCAGCGCGCCGTTGGAGATGAGGTTCACGGTGGTTTCGTGTCCGGCGATGAGCAGAAGGAGCCCCGTGCTCACCAGCTGTTCCTCCGGCATGCGGCCTTCCGGGCCGTCATCAGTGGCCATCGCCGAGAGCAGGTCCGGTCCCGGTGTCCGCCGGTGGGCTTCGACCAGTTCTTCCATGAACGCGCGCAGTTCTTTTCCGGCCTCGGCCCTCTTTTCTTGCTGTGTTTCGGGATCGAGTCCGGGATCCGTGGATTGCAGGGCCACGTCCACCCAGACCCGGAAGCGCTGTTCGTCGCCCGGGGGCACCCCAAGTAATTCGCAGATCACCGTGACGGGCAGCGGATACGCCAGATCATCGACGACGTCGATCCGGGAGTGGGCCGTCATGTTGTCGACCAAGTCGGTGACAATTTCCGCCATCCTCGGCTCCATCCCGGCGACCCTGCCCGGCGTCGTAGGCGGTCCGAAGTGGCGCATGGTGATCCGTCGAAACTTGTCGTGATCAGGAGGATCCATGCTGAGGAAAGTTGGAGTCATGCCCGGGCCGTCGCCGTCGCTGTCGTCGCCGACGCCGACGCCGGCGGCAGCGGCAGCCGGGTTGCGGGTGATGTCGGAACTGACCCTCGGGTCGTGCAGCAGGGCGGCGATCTCCGCGTAGGTGCTGACGAGGTAGCTTCCGTCCTCTAGCCGTGCCACGGGAGTCCGGCGGAGCTCGTCGTAAAACGGGTAGGGGTTAGCCCGGTTGGAGAAGTCGAGGATCTGCTCCCACGTGCTGGCCTGTGTCATGGCGAAGGCTCCTTCAATCGGGGGGCAGTTTCTGTGGGTCTCCGTGACGGCGTTTCGCCGGCCGCGGTGTTCGTCAGCCTGGCCCGGCGTTCATTGGGATCGTGGCCGGTCACAACGACGGTCGCGTCCTGGGTGGGGCTCACAGCGGGCTTGAACCCGGCCGGCAAGGGCCGGCCCTGGTCTGACTCATCGATGTGGTGGAATGCCGGCGGGAAGGGTGCGGCCTGCTCGATCAGTGGCTCGTAGAAGTCGAGCCACTTGTTCTGGTTGAAGGCGACCGCCGCCACGATGCGGCCCTTGTAGCCATAGACGGCCAGGAACCGCCGCGTGTCCACCGATCCTTGAACGATGGCCACCTCATCGGCGACCGAAGGTACCCCGACGCTCTTTATTTCGGTGCCGAACTGGACGGACCAGAATTTCGGTACTTCCAAGTGAGGCCATCGTTCGGTTTCGCCGCTGACCATGTTGTGTGCCGCGACCTCGGCCTGGGAGATGGCGTTTCCCCAGTGCTCGACGGCGAGGTATTGATAGCCGTACATCGGCTGCGGGGCGCGCGCAATGTCGCCGGCGACAAACACGTCATCGGTGACCAGGCCGTTAGCATCGAACGCGCGGCAGCCGGCGTCGCAGGCGACTCCCCATACACCGCACGCCAGGCCCGAATCTGCGAGCCATTCGACGTTCCGGACGGACCCCAGCGCCGCGACCGCCACATCTACCTCAAGCGTTGTGCCGTCGGACAGAACGGCCTGGCGCAGCTGTCCGGCGGGATCCCCCTCAAGGGACAGGACGCGGACGCCGCATCGCAGGTCCACGCCGTTCTCGATCTGCAGCTCCCCGGCGACTGCGCCGACCACCCCGCCAAGGGCAGCGACGAGCGGAGCCGGTCCAGCTTCTGCCACCGTGACCGTCAGGCCTAGTTCCCGGCACACGGACGCGACCTCGCACCCGATGAACCCGGCGCCGATGACCAGCACCCGGCGCGGACGGCCAGCGAGGTGCTGTCGCAGGGTTGCGGCATCCTCCCGGGTACGCAGTGTCATTACTCCCGCAAGGGCCGCCTCCACAGGGTTAGGCCAGGGGCGGGACCGCAGGCCGGTGGCGATCAACAGTTTGTCGAATCCGATCCGGTTGCCGTCGGCGAGGTGGATTTGCTTCGCAGCTAGATCCAGCCCGGTCGCCGCCATACCCAGACGCCAGGTGGCGCGGATGTCCCGGTGGCGTGGCAGTGAGGTGTCTTCCAAGGGCACCGACCCGGCCAGGACCTGTTTGGACAGCGGAGGCCGGTCGTAGGGGTCGTGCGGCTCCTCGCCAACCAAGGTCAGCGATCCGGTGAACCCTTCCTCGCGCAAGCGTTCCGCCGCGCGCAGCCCCGCCATCGATGCCCCCACGATGACGATCCGTCCAGTCCTCTTGAAAGTGCCTCCGCGGTCTTCGACCGGAGCAGCCGTCGCGGGTGCTGTGGCCGGGTGCAGCCATTCGTCCTGCCCGTCTGGCTGTTCGAGCCGGATGGCCTGGACCGGACACGCAGCGGCGGCCCGCCGAATCCCGGTCAGATGAGCCACGTCAGGGTGCGGGTCGTAAGTCAGTGCCTCGTCTCCCTGGATGGTGAAGACTTCCGGGGCGAGGAAGGCGCACTGGGCGTAGCCCTGGCATTTGGTGAGATCGACGAGGATCCTCATGCCGCTCTTCTCCCTCTAGCGAGCTTGCGCCGGCCGTCCGTCAACCAGCCGGCGCCTCTTCCGATCCGACCGGGCAGCACTCCTGTCGGAACTTCCGCTTCCTCCTAAGTTGGGCAACGGAACGGGGCTGGCCCTCGATTTGATTTCAAGAGTGTAGGCCCCGGGCGCACGCGGTGGAAGAGGCCTGCGGCCGGACAGAACGGGGCAGGGACTGCGACTGAGTCCGGTCGCGACGCTCACGTCAGGGCGCGAACTCCGACTAAACCGGGAAAAGCTGCCCGTCGGAGGAAATCCCGCGCTGTGATTCCGGACTCTGCGGCTGCTTTGAGGGAATAACGGTGGCTGCAGAGGTCTTGACCAGACTGGGGCCGTCGATGACCGACTGCCTCTGTGAAAGGACTTCCTTGCCCACTCCCTTTATTCCGTTCACCATGCGCGCTACCGTCCGCGAAGACCACAAGCGTTCCTTCCGCACGGACATAGAACGTCTTACCGGCGGCCATCGTGGCTGGGCGCCGCTGGACGTCGTCAAGTCCACTAACACTCAGGCGGTGCTGCGCGGAGCGATCGCGCAAAGCATTCACACAGCCACCGACGCGAGCCTTGCCCGCTACCTCCAGGACCGCCTTGTCGCCGATAACGACATCCATCTGGATCTCACTGTCTGCATCGGTCACTAAGAGACGCACTGGCAAGCCCCGGACCATGTTGGTCCGGGGCTTTTCCATGTGATCGAAAGGCCGCCGCCTGTTCAGTTCTCCTTCGTGCCGGTATCGAAGGGCTTGCCTGCGGCCGGCGGCTCACCCGCCGCGAGGCGGTCCGACTCCCGGGCCCCAACAACGGACTGGGCTCCGCCGGAGCCGGCTTCGGCAGGTGAAGGTCCGGGCGGTACGTCGCCGGCTGACTTTGCGGAGCCGGTCACGGTCCGCTGCCCCTCGGTCATGGCGGCGTCGTTGAACACCCGCTCCACGGGCGCCTCGCCCGTCTTGGCCCGTTCCGGATGCGAGTGATCCCCCTGCGCCTCGGTGCCCCGCTCCGCGACGTCGACCGCCTCTCCCACATCTGTGCCGCTGCGGGTGTCATCGGCCTGGGCGTCGGGACCGGACGAGGAGTCCCGGTCCTGCAATGCAGCCTCTTGGCCGACGTGCGGATTCTCGGCCATCGGCTCATCGTTGCGCGTACCTGTGCCAGCCTTGCGCAGGGGATCCACAGTACCGTCCGCACCGTAGTCACCTGCCGTGTACTGACCGATTTCCGAGCCCGCCGTACGTCCCGGAGCCGCACCAGCGTCGCCGTAGTCGGCCGCCACGTAGCGTCCGGATTCTTTGGCCCGGTCGCCCAAGGGTTCGGGAAGTCCGCCCTCGCTGCCGGCCGCACCGTAGTCACCTTGGACGTATTGGCCTTCCTCGTCCTCCGCGCGGCGACCTCTCTGCACGCCGGCCTTGCCATAGGTGCCCTCGACGTACCGGCCCCGGAGCTCCCGTTCTTCTGGTTTCTTTTCCGTGGGCGCCTGGTCCGCGGGCAATTCAGAGTCGCTGCGGTCTGTCATGATCCTGTCCTCCCGAGACGAATTCATGCGTCTAGTCCGGCGCAATTTAAGTCTAGCCAGAGCCTCTGCCCCACGATAGGGCGGTGTCGCGTCGTCGACCGAGCAGGTCCGGGAAATAGTGCTGAGTGCCGGAAAGGCATGTTCGGGGTGCGTCGCTGCAAGCCTCAACGTTGCGGATGCGCCCGCAGGGCTGTTCGGCTTTTGCCTGGCCGCCGCAGTGGAGTGTTCGGTTGGGTGGGTGGGTGGCGGCGTCGAAACCCTGGCCGGGAGGCCCCCACACCAGGGCAGGCGAAGCAACGCCACGGAAACTATCGCGTTCCGGCGTTCAGACGCCGGGGCAAGGGCGACGGGCTCCTAGCCCCGGCATTTGAGGGTTCGGCGGGATTTAGCCGCGGCCCTCTTCGGGTCCGTCGGTGTCGATGTGTTCCTTGCGGACTTCCTCGTTGATGGTGACTTCCTCGGTGACCGTTTCGGTACCGATGTGGACCCGTTCGACCGGGACGGTTTCCTTGGTGACTATGATTCGTTCCTCGTGGAGGATCACGTCGTGCTCGTCGTCTTTGTCCGGACGGTTCGACGCCTCGTCACGGTTTTCCTCCGTGATTGGTTCTCGCTCGATTCGGACTTCTTCGCGCTGTACCGGAACCGTCTTGGTGACCTGTTCCGTAGTGACGTATTTGCGCAGGCGTCCCCGGGCCGTGGCCGCGGCCGCGCCGGTGTCTCCTTGTGCGGTGTCTCGTTGTGCGGTGTCTGCTCGTCCGGTGTCTCCCTGTTCGGTGGAAGCGGTGGTGTCGTATCCGGGGCTGCCGGCAGCCGCAGCGTTGGGTGCTTGGGTGCGGTCCGGTGCGGCACTGGCTTCACGTTCGGTGTCTCGTTGTGCGGTGGTGTCGTATGCGCCGGTGGCAGCGGCGGTGGCGGCGACGGTGGGTGCTTGGGTGCGGTCTGGTGCGGTGGGGTCATTTCCGGGGGTGCCGGTTGCCGCGGTGCGGTCTGGTGCGGTGGTGTCGTCTCCGGCGGCGGCGGGCGCGCCGGTGCGGTCTGATGGGGTCGTCTCGCGTTGTTCGGTGGGTGCGGTGGTGCCGTATCCGGGGGTGCCGGCTGCGGTGGGTGCTGCGCTGCGCTCTGGGGCAGTGTCTCGTTGTTCGGTGGCGGTTGCGGTGTCATATCCGGCAGCGGCGGTGGGTGCTGGGGTGCGGTCTGGTGCGGCGGAATCCCGTTGTGGGGTGGGGGTTGTGGCGTCGTCGGTGGTGTCTCGTTGTGCGGTGGTACCCGTGGCGGCGGGTGCGTCCGTACGCCCGGGCCCGGAATCTGCGGTATCTGTAGCGGCTTCGGTGTAGGTGTGTCCGGTGTCGAGCTGATAGTGCTTGTAGAGCCGGTCTTCCTCGGCAGGCTCCAGGGGCCGATCGGCGTCGATCCTTGGCGCGTCCTTGACATGGTCCTTGCTGTAGGGGACGACGACGTCATTTCCCTCTGTTCGGGCTCCTGCCAGGGGCACGAAGGACTCGGACATTCCGAATAGACCCGCCCTGACGGTTACCCAGCTCGGCTGTCCGTCTTGGTTGTCCACGAAGACCTGGCCGATGGTGCCGATCTTTTCTCCGTCCTCTGAGAGAACATTTGCGCCTTGGTTGAGCAGACGATCAATTTGTTCGGTGGTGAACATCACGTTTCCTTGGATCTCATAGATTGGAATAGTGCGTCTGATCGGGAACTCTCGATGGAGTGCCTGACCGATACTGGGCAGAGTCCTTCGATGCTGACCAGTGCTTTGAAGGCGCCGCGGCGCTGAGTATTGCCTGGAGAGGCCGGCCGGGAGCGCTGGATCGGGCTCTTTGCTGGGTTCTTAAGCAACCCTCCAGCAATTCCCCGAACGCCCCGCGGGCAGCCATTGGCCGGTGGCCCCTATGCCCTGCTTCTGCGGCCGGCAACGGCGCCATAGATCAGGAGCACGATAACGGCCCCGAGAATGGAGAGGAGCCAGGTCCGCAAGTCGAAGAAGTCAGCGAGGCCTCCGCCGAAGATCAACGAACCTATCCAGCCCCCGAGGATGGCGCCCACGACGCCAATAACGAGGGTGATCACCCATCCGCCTCCCTGCCGGCCAGGAAGAATCGCCTTGGCGATAGCTCCTGCGATAAGGCCGAGAATGAGGAATGCAAGAATTCCCATGACTGTCCGTCCTTTCGGTGCCGGTCGTGGAATGCGGCCGTTATCAAGATCTAATCAGCATGCTTAGTAGCGCGCAATACCTCGTGGACTGTGGCCCGTCAGTGCTCAATATCCGCCTCTAGTGGCCTCACAGATCAGGCTGGATCGTTGGGACTCCGCCGGGCCACCCTTCTATGCCAGGCAGCTCGAGCCGACGGCCTGAAGTCGGGGCTGGGGAGACGGTCTGGGCAACTAACCTGAATTCGGGACACTGGCGCTGCTGATGGCCCTGCTCCACGCCGTCGGACGCGGGTGCATTTGCCCTGTTGGAGAATAAATCCAGTGTCTATCCTGTGTGTAATGACCGCTGCGACACGCGGTTTACAGGCCGCCGGCACGTCCCGGGAAGCCCTCCCGCTCCGGCGCCGTCTCGATGAGGAGGCGTCGATGTCCAGTCCTGATGTGCCGACCCGCGGGCCGGCCAGACCCGGTCCATATATCATCACAGGAATCCTGCTGACCATCGCCGTTGTGGTTCCGTTGTATGTGCCCGCCTACTCCATGGATGAGCCGCGCTTGGCCGGTATGCCGTTCTTCTACTGGTATCAGATGATGTGGATCCCGTTCACCTCGGCCCTCGTCGGGGTCTCCTACTGGCTGGTCGGCAAGGAGGACCGCCGCCGCCGCGATTCCGTGCGCGTCGTAACCAACCCCGAGGAGGGGAAATGAGCGGGGCCACCATGCCGCTGGCCGCGCCGGACCGGCCCATTAGCGGCGTGGCACTCGCCATTGTGATCATTCTCTTCGTCCTGGTGGCGGCCTTGGGATTCATTGCTGCGCGGTGGCGCCGGAATGATGGGACGGGGCTGCACAGTCTTGACGAGTGGGGCCTCGGCGGCCGCGGTTTTGGGACCTGGGTAACGTGGTTCCTTCTGGGCGGCGACCTCTACACGGCCTATACTTTCGTGGCCGTTCCGGCTGCGATGTGGGCCACTGGAGCCGTGAGCGGCTTCTTCGCGGTGCCGTACACGATCGTTTTGTACCCCATCGTGTTCCTCCTGATGAGCCGGTTGTGGTCCGTCTCGCATAGGCATGGGTTCGTCACACCGGCTGACTTCATTGGCGGCCGCTATGGCAGCACGGCGCTCACCCTTGCCGTCGCCGTTACCGGCATCGTCGCAACCATGCCCTACATCGCGCTGCAGCTGGTCGGCATCAAGGCCGTGCTCACCGTGCTGGGCTTGGGTAGTTCAGAGAATGTATTGCTGACGGACCTGCCGCTGATCGTCGCGTTCGTGGTCTTGGCCGCTTACACCTATACGTCGGGCCTGCGGGCTCCGGCCCTGATCGCCGTCGTGAAAGACCTGCTGATCTACCTGGCTGTGATCGTTGCGGTCATCTACCTACCGATCAAGTTCGGCGGCTGGGGCCCCATCTTCGACTCCGCGGAGGCGAAAATGGGTGCGCCCAACCCGGCCACCGGCAAACCCAATGGAATATTCATTCCTGGCGCCGCCAGCTACTCCGCCTACTGGACACTGGCTCTGGGCTCGGCCTTGGCGCTGTTTATGTACCCGCACTCGATCACCGGTGTCCTGGCGACCAAGAGCAGGAATACGATCCGCAAGAATGCTGCCGTGCTGCCCTTGTACTCACTGATGCTGGGGTTCCTGGCGCTCCTGGGCTATGTGGCCATCTATGCCGGTACCAATCCCGTGGACTTGAACGGCGCCATCAACCCCCAACTGGTGGTGCCGCAGCTGTTCTTGGATAGCTTCCCCGAATGGTTTGCCGGTATCGCCCTGGCCGCCATTGCCATCGGTGCCCTCGTGCCGGCAGCGATCATGTCAATAGCCGCGGCGAACCTGTTTACCCGCAACATCTACCGCGATCTGATCAGGCCGGACGCCACACCTCGGCAGGAAGCAAAAGTCTCCAAGATCGCCTCGCTCGTCGTGAAATTCGGTGCACTGATATTCGTCATTGCCATGGACCAGTCGGCAGCAATCAACATGCAACTCCTTGGCGGTATCTGGATCCTGCAGACCTTCCCGGCGATCGTGGCCGGGCTCTACACCCGCTGGTTCCACCGGTGGGCGCTCTTCGGCGGCTGGGCAGCCGGAATCATCTACGGCACTATTGCCGCCTACAACGTGGTCAATCCCGTCACGAAAGCCAACTTTGGTGGCTCAATTGCGGCCATCCCCGGTACCGACATACAGGTCTACATCGCCGTCGTTGCGTTTGCGATAAACCTGATCGTTGCCGCCGGACTCACTCTGCTCTTCCACGCTATGAAGCTCCCCGGCGGGAAGGACATCACTCGCAGCTCGGACTACGGCGCAGACGAGAACGATCCGAAGGTCGCCCAGATCGAGCGCGAGCGCCCGCTCGCTGAACCCGGCGCCCCCTCGTTCTAGGTCATGTGGGACGCTTACCGTCAAGGAGCCCGAGGGACGAAAGGTATATGACCATGAACGCCAAACAGCATGGCAAGGACACAACCGGGGAGAGCTCCTTGGCTGCGTACTTGCACAGCCACCTGATAGCCGCGGCGGCGGGGGAGCGTCTCTTCGAACAGGCGGCCAAGACGTGGAAGGACTCGCCACGCGGCAGTACGATCGCGCGGCTCGCGATGGAAGTCAGTGCCGATAAGGCAACCCTTGAGGGCATCACCGAGGGGCTCGGCCTAGGCATCCCGGCCTACAAAAAGCCCTTCGCCTGGACAGGGGCGCACCTCGCGTCCCTTGGCCCGCTCAATCCGCTCCACGCCAGGACCGGCGCGGCCGAACAGTTGGAGCTCGAAGCGCTGATCAGTGCCGTCACGGGTAAGTCGCTGCTCTGGAAGACCATGGGTCTCCTGTCCCGCACGGACCCGCGTATTGGACAGGGGCCGGTGGCGAATCTGCTGGACCGGGCAGCGGCACAGCTCCGCGAGCTCGAGGGTCTCCTCTTGGAGACCGCGGCGGAGCGGTTCACCGACGCCGGTCAGTAAGTCCCGGACGTTCGTCGACGATCCTTCGGCCTGAGGACACAGCGCTGCCAAGTCAGCAACGTGGAGGGGCGCCCCTACCCGGTTCCATCGCACTAAGTCCGTTCGGGTCATCTTTCCGGCATGCGGCTTCGTATCCGAGTCCCGGCGTTGACGGTTCCCGAATTATCAGCATGCTTACAATTAGTCCAGAGTCTCCACTCGAGGGAAGGAACAACGATGAGCACCTATCATCCCGAAAATGACCCGGCCAACCCGGATCCTCCTGGGGAGGCGGGGAACGCGGAGCATCCGGACACACGCGGTGACGGGCCGGCCGATCCCGCCGCCTCGGCCAACCCGGATCCGCTCAGCGGCAAGATCACCGGCCTGGAGCCCGGCGGGGGAGTGCCTCCGGGAGAAACGCCCCCGGCCGAAGACTCGATGAGCGGGGACCAGGGCCACGAGGAATAGAGGATGGCCGTACTTCCCGCGGGCCACGGCACCAGCCCGGCGGTGCTTCTGCGGTCCGGCCTGTCCTAGTCCGCCGCGAGGTCGGGCGGCACTTCGTTCACCATGAAGTTCATGAACGCCGGCACGGCCGCGTGCGACACAGGCTCCAGCCATGCCAGTGACACGGTGACCGGCGGCGCGTCAACGAGTGGCCGATAAATGACCTCAGGGTGCTGGTAGGTTTCCGCAGTTGAGCTGCCGCTGATGCCAATGCCGCGGCCGGAGGCGATCGCGACCAGCCAGTCGTCAGTGTTGTCCGTGGCCACCGTGTGCTTCGGGCGTATCATCACCGGCCACAGGTCCAGCCGTGTGAGCCCGGTGAGCGTATTGACGACTACAACGTCGTGGGACAGGTCCGCCAGACGGACCTCGTCGTGGGCGGCCAGTTCGTGGGCGGCGGGCAGAACAGCGAAGCGGGGCTCCTCGGCCAGTTCGCATTGCCGCATGCCGGCCGGGCCGCCGGCCACAGGTGGATCCCCGCGTATCAGAGCGACGTCGGCACGCCCGGCGGCTAGACCGCCGAAACGGTCGTCCACGCGTCGCAACTCCACCGGCGTCCCCGGGTGCAGTTCGTGCCAGCGGCGTAGCAGGGGTCCCGTTCGGCGGCCGAGTGCGGACCACGGATATCCCAGCAGTAGCGGCCGGACAGGTATCCCAGCGGGGTCCAGTGCCGCGTCGAGGGCGGTTATCGCGGCGGCGGCGCGCGGACGCAGCGCCTCACCGGCAGGAGTGATGGACACGTGTTGGGTCGAACGGTCAAAGAGTTTGGCGCCCAGGTGTGCCTCGAGCTGTCTCAGCGTCCGGGACAGCGCCGGTTGGCTGACCCGCAACACGGCAGCAGCGGAACTGAACCCGCCTTCTTCGGCGATTGCCAGGAATGCCCTCAAATGTCGCGCCTCAACGCTCATGCGTCTAGGTTATAACAGCAACCCAATTGGTATTTCCCGCCGCCTGCTGACTTTCCTAACGTTGGAACCATGCAAATGACCACATCCCAGGCCTTCTCCGGCACGGCCGCCCCCGGTTACGCCCCGGCAACCGTGCTCGTGATGGCCGCTGTGCTGTGCCAGCAGCTCGGAGCAGCAGTAGCCGTGCTCGTCTTTCCCGCAGCCGGGCCATTGGGCATCGTGACGCTGCGCCTGGCGTTCTCCGCCATCATCCTTTTGGCCGTTGCCCGGCCCAGGCTGCACGGTCACAGCCCACGGGCATGGCGGGCAGCCATCGGGCTCGGAGTGACCATGGCAGCGATGAACTCACTTTTCTACGAGGCCATTGCGCGGCTTCCCCTGGGGACGGCGGTCACCATCGAGGTATTGGGCCCGCTGGCCCTATCCGTCGTGGTCAGCCGACGCGCCAAAGCCCTGCTCTGGGCGGCTCTGGCCTTCATCGGGGTAGCCCTGCTGGGACAGGAGGGGCTAGCCGATCTCGACGTCGCCGGTGTCTGCTTCGCTCTCGGTGCGGCGGCGTGCTGGGCCTTGTTTATCCTTTGCAACGCCAGGACCGGAGCAACGTTCCCACGGCTGGGCGGCCTGGCCCTCGGAATGGCCATCGGGGCGGTCGTCTCGCTGCCTGGCTCGATACTGACGGCCGGCACTGCCCTGTTGGAGCCGACGGTCCTTGGCCTTGGCGTCGGCGTCGCACTGCTCTCGACGGCAGTCCCATACTCCTTGGAGCTCATGGCCTTGCGCCGCCTCCCGGCCGCCACGTTCTCGGTGCTGACCTGCATGGCGCCGGCCGTGGCGGCACTGGCCGGCTTTGCGGTTCTCGGGCAGCGGTTCGGATACATGGACGCGCTGGCGGTTGCCCTCGTAGTGGCTGCCAGCATAGGCGCCATCCGAACAGCATCGCCTGCCAACGCCCCCAGGCGCCACATCACATCCGAGCGACGCGAGATTGGACCCGCAGGGAAAGTTCGCTAGACGGCGTCGGGCCGCTGATCTCCCTTGTGGCTCCGCAGATTCTCCTGCACCTTGCCGAACAGATCCTTGATGGTCGATTCCGTATTGGTGAGCATGTCCGGCTGGACGTAGACCTGTTGGGCGGGAGGCAGGCTGAAGTGGGAAGGGAGCCCACCTGTGCCGTCCACCCCCGCAAGGGCGATGGTCACCCCGCCCTCCTTGCGCGCAATGGCGCCGATCCGGCCGAAGACCACGGTGAATTCGTCCGGCTGGAAGCTCACGGTCAGTCCGACATGTGTCCGGTTAAGGTCGCTTGCTGCGACGGCCTTCTCGTTTCCGGTGCCTGCATAGCTCATGTCAATCTCCCCGACAGTTGGTGGCGTTGTACGCGAGCAGTCTACGTCTGTGTCCGGAGGCCCGGAAAGGGACCCGCCGGCTGCCCGATTCCGGGCGGGGACCGCTCCTGGTGGAGAATGCGTTCATGACCAATGACGATCTTCGGCCTGTCTACTTCCTTTCGGACAGCACCGGCATCACCGCGGAAACGCTCGGCAACACCTTGTTGACGCAGTTCCCCGCCAATAACTTTGACCGCATCACGGTCCCCTTCATCACCACAGTCGAACAGGCCAAGACCGTGGTCCAAACCATCGACAAACTAGCCGCCACCGGCCTGCCGCCGATCGTCTTTTCCACAGCCGTCAGCAGTGACATCCGTCAGGTCCTGGCGACATGCCGGGGGATCATTGTGGATCTCATCGGAACTCATCTGGGACAGCTGGAGCAGGCCCTGGGCTCACCGGCCAGCGGCGAGCCCGGCCGGGCCCACGGCCTGGGAAATGCGGAGCGCTATCAGTCCCGGATGGCAGCCGTCGAGTACGCCATGGAACACGACGACGGCCAGAGCCTGCGCGCGCTGGAAAAGGCCCAGGTCATCCTGGTGGCACCGTCCCGCTGCGGTAAAACACCCACCACCATGTATTTGGCGCTGCAGCACGGAATCTTCGCCGCGAACTTCCCCCTGGTGGACGAGGACTTCCAGCGGGAGGGGCTCCCCAAGCCGCTGAGGCCGTTCGTTGAGAAATGTTTCGGCCTCTCCTCCAACCCCCTGCGCCTCAGCCAAATCCGCACCGAACGGCGCCGCGGCTCACCGTACGCATCTTTGCGGCAGTGCGGCTTTGAGCTGCGCAGCGCCGAGCAGTTGTACATCTCCCACCGGATTCCGTACCTGAATTCAGCCACCGTGTCCGTCGAGGAAATGGCGGCGACCATCTTGCAGCGCATGAACCTCAAGCATTAGGGAAAAGTTTCACAAACCCGGTGTGGCGCACATCATGTGGAAAGAGCGCTCAAGACCTGTCACTGTGGACAGGATTCGCGCCCGCCAACGGCTATCGTCGCAAGCGGGCGGCACATCTGCATGCCATCATCTGCAAAGGAGCAGTAACCATGACAACAGACATCCTGTGGTTCTCAGAACTCGGACTCAAGGACCTGGACCGGGTGGGCGGAAAGAACGCCTCCCTCGGTGAAATGGTGCAGAATCTGACTTCTGCCGGCGTCCGCGTCCCGGACGGCTTCGCCACCACCGCGGATGCCTACCGCACCTTCTTGGCAGATTCCGGCCTGGACCAGAAGATCGCCGACCGGCTGGCCGGCCTGGACACCGATGATGTGACGGCCCTTGCCTCGGCCGGGCAGGAGATCCGGTCCCTGATGCGCGGGACGCCATTCCTGCCGGACTTTGAGGCGCAGATCCGGGACTCCTACCGGAAGCTGGTGGACGAGCACGGCGGCTCCGAGGACCTCTCCTGGGCCGTCCGGTCCAGCGCCACCGCGGAAGACCTTCCCGACGCCTCCTTTGCCGGGCAACAGGAAACCTTCCTGAACGTCCGCGGCATCGAGAACATCCTGCTCGCCATCAAGGACGTGTTCGCGTCCCTCTACAACGACCGGGCCATCGCCTACCGCGTGCACCACAAATTCGAACACGCCGAGGTGGCGCTCTCGGCCGGCATCCAGCGGATGGTGCGCTCCGACGTCGGGGCCTCCGGCGTCATGTTCACCATGGACACGGAGTCCGGGTTCCAGGACGCCGTGTTCGTCACGTCCTCCTATGGCCTCGGCGAGGCCGTCGTCCAGGGCGCCGTCAACCCGGACGAGTTCTACGTCTACAAGCCTGCGCTGCAGGCCGGCAGGCCCGCCATCCTCAAGCGCGGACTGGGCGAGAAGGCCCTCCAGATGACCTACACGAGCAGCCGCGAGATCGGCCGCACCATCGACTTCGTACCCGTGGAGGCGTCGTTGCGGAACCGCTTCAGCCTCACGGACGACGACGTCGAGCAGCTCGCCCGGCACGCCGTCGCCATCGAGAACCACTACGGCCGCCCGATGGACATCGAGTGGGGCAAGGACGGGATCGACGGCGGCCTGTACATCCTGCAGGCACGCCCGGAGACCGTGCAGTCCCGCCGGGCCTCCGGCAGCCTGAGCCGCTTCCGCCTCAACGGAACCGGCCGGGTGCTGGTCGAGGGCCGCGCCATCGGCCAGCGCATCGGCGCCGGCAAAGTCCGCATCCTCTCGTCGATTGACCAGATGGCCGCATTCAAGACCGGCGATGTCCTCGTCGCGGACATGACCGACCCGGACTGGGAACCGATCATGAAGCGCGCCTCCGCCATCGTGACCAACCGCGGCGGACGCACCTGCCACGCGGCCATCATCGCCCGGGAACTGGGGATTCCCGCCGTCGTCGGCACCGGCGCGGCCACCGACGTGCTCTCCGACGGACTCGAGGTGACCGTCTCCTGCGCCGACGGCGAGACCGGCACTATCTACGAAGGGCTCCTGGACTTCAGCGTCGAGGAAACCGAGATCACCCAGCTGCCCGAGGCCCCGGTCAAGGTCATGATGAACGTCGGCACCCCGGAGCAGGCCTTCACGTTCGCGCAGCTGCCCAACCACGGCGTGGGCCTGGCCCGGCTGGAATTCATCATCAACCGCCAGATCGGCATTCACCCCAAGGCACTGCTGAACCTGGACGAGCAGCCGGCCGACGTCATCGCGGAAATCCAGGAGCGGATCGCCGCGTACGGCAGCCCGCGCGACTACTACATCAAGCGTCTGGCCGAAGGCGTGTCCACCATCGCGGCGGCCTTCGCACCGGAACCGGTGATTGTGCGGATGTCGGACTTCAAGTCCAACGAGTACGCCAACCTGATCGGCGGAGCCGCCTACGAGCCGCACGAGGAAAACCCGATGATCGGCTTCCGCGGCGCCTCACGGTACCTGGAGCCCTCCTTCCGGGACTGCTTCGACCTTGAGTGCGAGGCTCTGTCCTTTGTCCGCAACGAGATGGGGCTGACCAACGTCAAGCTCATGATCCCGTTCGTGCGGACCCTGGACGAGGCCCGGGGCGTCATTGAACTGTTGGCGGAGAACGGCCTCACGCGCGGCGAGAACGGCCTCGAAGTGATCATGATGTGTGAGATTCCGTCCAACGCCCTGCTCGCCGACGAGTTCCTGGACTACTTCGACGGTTTCTCCATCGGCTCCAATGACATGACCCAGCTGGCTCTGGGCCTGGACCGGGATTCCGCGATTGTCTCCGGCGGCTTCGATGAACGCGACCCCGCCGTCAAGAAGCTCCTGAGCATGGCCATCAAGGCCTGCAAGGTGCGGGGCAAATATGTCGGCATCTGCGGCCAGGGTCCCAGTGACCACACGGACTTCGCCGAGTGGCTGGTCGAGGAAGGCATCGATTCCGTCTCATTGAACCCCGACACCGTGGTGGACACCTGGCTCCGGCTCGCCGGCGGGACAGTCGAGGCGGGGGTCGGCGCCGAGGCGAACTGACAGCCCGGTGAACTGACAGCACCGTGAACTGACAGCACGGTGAACTGACAGCCCGGTGAACTGACAGCGCCGCGCCCAGGGAAGGACAGACAGGACACCCCGCAGCAGCACGGACTACGAATTCCAGTCCGTGCTGCGGTGGGGTGGGATTACTGCCGGCGCAGCTTGGTGGCTGATGAGGCTTTGCGTTGATCCGCGACGACGCTCGGGAGGTCCTGTGGCCCTACTCCAAGGTGGTGCCAATACCTATCATTGCGCCATGGAACAGCTGCAGGAAACGGGCGCGGGAGAACCGGAGTTGTCGGCCACCACGGTTTTCGCCAGTCTCGCGGAATTGAGGGATGCCCCTGGCTATAGCCCAACGGCAATAGCCGAACGGCTGGTAAATTCGCTGGGCATGGATGCTGCGGCACCCCTGCTGGGCGTCAATGTGGATCTTCTGGGCCGCTGGACATCGGGCCAGGATGCGCCGAACGCGGCTGGCCGGCTCCAGCTTGCGGATCTGGACGCCCTTGTCGGGCACCTTCACTGTGCTTTCACGCCGGCCCAGGCCATGCTCTGGATGTGCAGTCCCAACGTGCGGCTGGGCTCGAGGCCAATCGATGTTTACCGCACTCAGGGATCGGCGCCGGTGATCGGCGCCATCCGGGCCCATGTGCAGGAGGAGGCCTTCGGCTGATTGGACTCTCCGGGCGGAGCTCGACTAGAGCCCAGCGCCCCCAGGTCCAGCGTCTTCGCCGCTCAACTGTCCGGCGCTCAGCTTGCCGATGGCGCTGCTCTCAAGGTTTTCCAAGAGGTGCCGCGGATTGTCGTACACCTCCGCGGCACCGGCCTCCCGCAGTTCGGCTTCGCTGATTCCGCCGCAGGTCAGGGCAATAGCGGGAACTCCGATTGCGGAGGCGGCCAACACGTCCCAGACGGCGTCGCCAACATAGACGACATCCGCCGGGCTGAGCTCAAGCTTCTCCAAACACGCCAGGAGAATGTCGGGGGCTGGCTTGCTCTCCTCGGCGTCGTTGGAGCTGGTCCACGCGTCGATGGCCGTGTCGGCGTCCAGAACCCGCCGGGTGACGTTCAGGTCGCGCTGCTGCGCTGATGATGCCAAGCCCACGGCCAGCCCGGCGTCGGCGCACGCGGCCAGGAGGTCTCGGGCAGAGTCGAAGGGCCGCAGGGAAGGCCAGAACGTGGAGAACACGGCGCCGTGCGCGGATTTGAGGGCTTCCTGCGTGGCCTGGGCGCAGTCGGGCACTAAGTGTTCAATGAGCTTGTCGCCTCCCATGCCGACGCAGCGGTGGATGGCGGAAATCTGGATGTCCAGCCCCTCCCGCCGGAACGCCTGCCACCACGCAATGGCGTGGAAATAGCTGGAGTCGATCAAGGTTCCATCGACATCAAAAAGGACACCGCGCTTCTTTCCGGATCTTGAGTCTGACGCCACCATTACTCCTTAAGTTGGGGCCAGCCGCAACCGCCGTACCCGGCGAAGGCTCGACCCATGAACGTGCATAGTAAGACTACTTAATATGGAGGTCCGGTGCCGGAGTAGCCCCCCGCGTCGCCGTCAGTTGGAGGATCGACGCGCTGGCCCGCCCGCAGGTGCCGCTTTGGGATTCTATTGACACCCCGATGTGATGACTGCGATATTTCAAGTACGCGCTATGTGCATCGCGTTGTGTAATACGCAATTCAAAGACCAGGTCCGGGACGTACCGTCACCCTCAAAGCCTATGAGTTTCGAGTGTTGGCAGACGATTTCGAACCGCAACGAGTCGGCCCAGATTGGCAACGCGAGTCGTCGCTAAAGAGTCCCCGGGACTCAGGAAAGGAACACAGGAATCATGGTTCACAAAGTAAGAGCGGTCATTGCCAAGGAAAAGAATGCCCCTGTTTCGGTCGAGAACATTCTTGTGCCGGATCCCGGCCCCGGTGAGGCGCTCGTGGACATTCTGACCTGCGGCGTCTGCCACACCGACCTCCACTACAAGCAGGGCGGAATCACCGACGATTTCCCCATCCTGTTGGGCCATGAGGCCACCGGCGTGGTAAGCGCCGTCGGCCCGGACGTCACCGAAGTGGCTCCCGGGGACCGCGTGATCCTGAACTGGCGCGCCGTGTGCGGCCAGTGCCGCGCCTGCGCCAAGGGACAGCCGCAGTACTGCTTCAACACCCACAATGCGACGCAGAAGATGACGCTGGAGGATGGCACGGAGCTCTCGCCCGCGCTGGGCATCGGCGCCTTCGCCGAGAAGACGCTCGTCGCCGCCGGGCAGTGCACCAAAGTTGACGACGACGCCGATCCCGCCGCCGTCGGGCTGCTCGGCTGCGGTGTGATGGCAGGCATCGGCGCCGCCATCAACACCGGTGAGGTCAAGCGGGGCGAATCCGTCGCCGTCATCGGCTGCGGCGGCGTAGGAATTGCCGCGATCGCCGGCGCGAAGCTGGCCGGCGCCACCACCATCATCGCGGTGGACATCGACGCCAACAAGGTGGAAATGGCAAAGTCGCTCGGCGCCACCCACGGTGTGGACTCCAGCAAGGAAGACCCGATCGAGGCCATCCGGGCGCTGACCGGCGGCAACGGCGCCGACGTCGTGATTGAAGCGGTGGGGCGCCCCGAAACGTACAAGCAGGCGTTCTACGCCAGGGACCTCGCCGGCCGCGTGGTGCTGGTGGGCGTGCCGACGCCGGGCATGTTGCTTGAGCTGCCGTTGCTGGATGTCTTTGGCCGCGGCGGGTCGCTGAAGTCCTCCTGGTACGGCGACTGCCTGCCTTCCCGCGACTTCCCGATGCTGGTGGCGCACTACAAACTGGGCAACCTGGACCTGGACGCCTTCGTCACCGAGCGCATCACCATCGACCAGGTGGAGGAGGCCTTTGGCAAGATGCACGAGGGCAAGGTCCTGCGTTCCGTGGTGGAAATCCGCCCGGCCGCTGCCGGCGCGCCCGTGGGGGAGTCCGCATGAGCGTCACCATCGAGAATCTGGTCACCTCGGGGACGTTTTCGCTCGACGGCGGCACCTGGGACGTGGACAACAACGTCTGGATCGTGGGAAACGACGACGAATGCGTGATCATCGACTCCCCTCATGATGCGGAAGCGATCATCGGCCAGGTCCGCGGCCGGAAGGTCGTGGCCATCCTGCTCACACACGCTCACAATGACCACATTGGCGCGGCGCGTGCCGTGGCGGAGGCCGTGAAGGCGCCGATCTATCTGCACCCCGAGGACCTGATGCTCTGGGAACAGGTCTATCCCGGCGTCAACCCGGACCGCTACCTCGCCGACGGTGACGTGTTCCAGGTGGGCGGGGCGACCCTGCGCGCCATCCACACCCCGGGCCACTCGCCGGGATCCACGTGCTTTCACCTCGAGGACGAAGGGACGGTGTTCACCGGCGACACGCTGTTCAACGGCGGCCCGGGCGCCACCGGCAGGTCCTACAGCGACTACCCCACCATCCTGGCCTCCATCCGCGAACGCCTCCTCACCCTCCCCACGGAAACAGCGGTGCGCACCGGCCACGGGAACAGCACCACCATCGGGGAGGAGCGGGAGACGCTGGCCAGGGTCAGCCAGTGAAGGGCGTCCCCAAGCTCGGCCGCCAGCCGGCTCCGGTCGCGGACATCAACGAGGATGAGCTGGAAGTCCACGCACCCAAGACCAAAGCGGCCGGCGTCAAGGCAGTGATGGTGGCGCTGGAGCTTGCCGTGGCGCAGGCCGGGTTGTCCCGGACGACACAGTCGCTGCTGCGGCAGCAGTGATGGTGGCGCTGGAGCTTGCCGTGGCGCAGGCCGGGTTGTCCCGGACGACACAGTCGCTGCTGCGGCTGAATTAGCGCGGCGGGTTCGACTGTCCGGTTCGCGGGCACTCCAACGTCCAGGGCGACCGGACCATGGGCATCTGGGAAAAGCCCAAGGAATGGCTGCTCGAAGCCCTGGTCAAGGAATTCGGGATCAGTTCGCCGCGCGGCGACGAGGCGCAGAAACGGCCCCGCCCCTTCGGGAGCGGGGCCGTTTCTGCGTGGGCTCTCCCGGGCGGGTCGGACTGATCACTCAGCGCTCCAGTGCGCGACAAAACCTTGAGCCAAAAAGTCACCCACCCACGGATCTCCCTGGGTGGGTGACTTTTCCTGACCTGTCCGGCCGCGTCTAGTGGAGCCAGGAATCTACAACCTGCGGATTCGCGTCCACCCACTTCTTGGCCGCGGCCTCGGGCGTCATGCCGCCCTGGATGTCAGTGGCAACGGCATTCTGGTCCTCGTTGGTCCATTTGAAGGCCCTGGCCAGTTTGGCTGCAGGAGAGCCGCTGTCGTCGAACTTCTTGGAAATGATCTTGTTCAGCGTGTACGTCGGGTAGTCGCAGGCCACTTTTTCCGCGTTCGCGTCGCAGCCCTTGGTCCACTCCGGAAGCTTGACTTTCTTGAGCGGGACTTGGGA
The DNA here is from genome assembly GCF_056396305.1 of Arthrobacter sp. 05T420. Lineage (NCBI taxonomy): Bacteria > Bacillati > Actinomycetota > Actinomycetes > Micrococcales > Micrococcaceae > Arthrobacter > Arthrobacter sp. 05T420. Next base: position 110,309 of record NZ_JBFTLG010000004.1, read on the forward strand.
GAGGAACCACTGCGGCTCGTAGAAGTAGCCCAGCAGCGGCGTCTTGTTTTGCTCCGCTGTCCGGAACGACTGGATCAGGGCGGCCTCTGAACCGGAGAACACCACCTTGTAGTCCAGGTTGAGATTCTTCACCAAGGCCTCATCGTTGGTGACGAAGGCGGGATCGCCGTCGAGTACCTGGCCTTTGCCTCCGGATTCGGAGGTGGCGAGCATCGAGGCGTACTTGTTCAGATTCTTCCCGTCCGTGATGTCGGGGTATTTTTCCGCCATCCAAGGCGCCACGTACCAGCCGATGTGGCCTACGTTTCCGGTGGGGCCGGCGTCGACCGCCACTTTCTGATCGGTGATGTACTGCTTGGCCAGATCATCGTGGCCCCAGTTTTCGATGACGACGTCCACCTCACCGGAGGCAAAGCCCTGCCAGGAGATCTGCTCGTTCAGGTCCTTCTGCACCACGGTGCAGCCCAACTTGTTCTTCGCCACGTAGCTGTACACGGCGGCATCGGCCGTATACCCCACCCAGGCGTTCATCGCGACGTTGACACTTCCGCACGGCGCCTCGGCGGTACCGGAGGCCGCAGCCACCTGGTTCACGGAGGCGCCGCCGCAGCCTGCGAGCAGCAGGGCGGCGGCAGCAGCTCCAGCAACTGCCGGGACAGTTCGTTTCAACAGCAGTCCAGCTTTTTTCATGGTTAGGTCTCCTTGTTGGGGGAAATGCGGGGTCCTCCGTGCCGGGCGCAGGGCGGTTATGCGGTTAGGTTGTCGAGGTTTTGGGCGAGGGGATTTTCCGCGCCGGGGTGGCCGCGGCAGCCTGGGTCATCCGGTCCAGCAGGATGCCGAGGAAGACGATGGCAACGCCTGCGGCGAGGCCCTTGCCGAACAACGCGCTTTGGACAAAGCCAGCGACGACGTCGTACCCGAGGCCGCCTGCGCCCACGAGCGCACCGACCACCACCATGGCCAGGACATAGATCAGGCCCTGGTTGGCAGCGAGGGCCAGGGTCTGCCTGGCCATCGGAAGCTGGACCTTGGTGATGACCTGCCAGGGAGTGGAGCCGCTGGCAACGGCGGCTTCGACCACAGTGTGGGAGATCGCGCCGATGCCGTCGGCCGTGATCTTGATGGCTACGGGGGCGGCGTAGATGATGCCGGCGATGATCGCGGTGAAGCGGGTGGCGCCGAAGAGTCCCAGGAACGGAACCAGGTACACAAAGGCCGGCATGGTCTGGCCTGCGTCCAGCACGGGCCGCATGATCTGGTCCACCCGCTCGGACCGGCCCATGGCCACTCCGAAGATGACGCCCAGGACCATGACCACTACTGTGGCCACCAGGGTTCCGGCCAGGGTGACCATGGAGTCGCTCCAGAGGCCGAGGTAGATGATCACGCCCAGGCAGGCCGTGGTCAGGGCCGCGAGCTTCCAGCCGCCGAGGGCGTAGGCGGCAATGGCTATGACGGCGCCGAGGATATAGAAGGGGGTGTCCGTGAGTAGAGACTGGAACGGGTTAAGGATCCCCGTGGTGACGGCTTCCCGGAAGGACACGGTGAACAGCGACAGGTTGGCCTGCATCCATTGGCTGGCCGAGCCGACGGCTTGGACGATCGCCGGGCCGATGTTGAGCTCTTTCGGGAACGCCGCAGCCCACAGCAGGGTCCGGGAGAACTGCACCATGACCAGTGCAAGCACCAGCGTGGCGCCCAGGAGGATGTACCTCGTCCTGCGGGAAACCCTGCGGTTCCGGGCCGCCCCCGGTTCCGCACGGCGGCTGGCGGCGGTGGTCACCCGGTCCAGCACGATCGCGAGCAGGACAATGGAGAGCCCGGCGTTGACGGCCGTGCCGACGTCGAGCGATTGCAGTGCCCGGACTACCACCTGGCCAAGGCCGGGTGCTGCGATGAGTGCCGCGATGGTGACCATGGACAGTGCCGCCATGGTGCTCTGGTTGATTCCCATGACGATGGTGCGGCGGGCCATGGGCAGCTGCAGGGTGACGAGCCGTTGCAGGCCCGTTGTGCCCAGCGAATCCGAGGCCTCGCGGGTGTTCTCCGGGATGCAGCGGATGCCGTGGGCCGTCAGGCGGATAACGGGCGGTGCCGCGTAGATGACGGTGGCGATGACGGCCGACGCCGGGCCGATCAGGAAGACCAGGGCAAGCGGGGCCAGGTACACGAACGTGGGCAGCGTCTGCATGAAGTCCAGCACCGGCGTGATCACCTTGGCAACCCGGCCGGACACGCCGGACACGACGCCGAGCGGGATACCGACCAGCAGGGTCAGCAGCACGGCGGTGAGGACGAGGGCGAACGTGTAGGTGGCCTCGAGGAACAGGCCCTGAAGTCCGAAGAACACGAAGACGGCGACGGTCAGCAGCGCGACCCGGGCGTTGCCGATCGCGAAGGCGATCCAGCCCAGCAGGCCCACGGTTCCGAGCCAGCCGATCTCCGGCAGGCGCAGGCCCGTGGAACTGGCGGCAAAGAGGGTGATGAACAGGTTGGCTACGGCGTCGACGGCGGCACGCAGGGGAGTGAAAACGTAGAGGAAGACAGGATTGTCCGCCCGGTTGGCTGCCACCCAGGCGTTGAACTGGTTTAGGGACCGGTGCAGGTCCGTCAGCTCTGAGGCGGGCAAGGTCAGGGTCGATGTTCCGCGCAGGACGAGGAACCCCAGGATCCAGACGACGGCGGCGCCCCCGAGCAGGATGGTGCGCCGGCTGGGCCTGCGGCGGGGTTCACGGGCGGGGGCAGGTGCGGGCTGCGCCGCTGCCCGATCCCGGACGAGTGTAGACATTAGGCCGCTGCTTCCGTGGGCTGCAGCACCGAAAGGATGCTGTCGCGGTCGATCTGCCCCGTGATCCTGCCGCCATCTTCCACCAGGACGGGGCAGGAGGAGTGCATGACCGCCGCAATGGCATCCCGGATTATCATCCGGGAGCTGAGGACCGGCGCATCGGCCGGTGTTCCGGCCGCCACGGGCCGGGTGATCCACTTCAGGGTCAGGACGTCTGCGCGGGGGACTTCGGACACGAAGTCCTCAATGTATTTGTCCGCCGGGGAGCCCACCAGTTCGTCTCCGGTGCCGCACTGGACCGTCTCGCCGTTGCGCATGATCAGGATGCGGTCGCCGAGCTTGAGCGCCTCGGAGAGGTCGTGGGTCACGAACACCATGGTTTTGCCCATTTCCTTGTGCAGCCGGATGACTTCGGCTTGCATGTCCCGTCGGATGAGCGGATCCAGTGCGGAGAAGGGCTCATCGAAGAGGATGGTGTCCGGATCGCCGGCCAGGGCCCGCCCGAGGCCGACGCGCTGCTGCATTCCTCCGGACAGCTGGTCCGGGTAGTGCTGTTCGTAGCCTTTGAGGCCAACGAGTTCGATGATTTCACGGGCCCTGGCGTAGCGTTCGTTCTTGGCAGTCCCGCGGATCTGCAGACCGTAGGAGACGTTGTCCAGCACGGTGCGGTGGGGGAGGAGGCCGAAATGCTGGAACACCATGGACATCTTGCGCCGGCGCAGTTCGCGGAGCTCGGCAACTCCTGCCTGCAGGACGTCCTTGCCGTCCACCAGGACTTGCCCGGAGGTGGGCTCGATCAGCCGGGTCAGGCAGCGGATCAGGGTGGATTTGCCGGATCCGGAAAGTCCCATGACCACGAAGACCTCGCCCTTGGCGACGTCGAAACTCAGGTTGCGGACGGCGGTCACGCAGCCGGTGCGCTCAAGCAGTTCCGCGGAGTTGAGGGCCGAGAGTTCCGGGTTGCCGGGGATCTTGTCACCCCCCGGGCCGAAGACCTTCCAAAGGTTGCGCACTGAGATATCGGGACTGTTCATTGCTGTACTCCTGCCTGTGGAGGCTTGAACCAGTGGCTGGGCTTAGGGTTGATGTTTTGCCAGATGTGCTTGGTTTCCCGGTACTCCGCCAGACCTTGGAGCCCCAGTTCGCGGCCGTTTCCGGACTTGCCGAAACCACCCCACTCTGCTTGCGGAACGTACGGGTGGTAATCGTTGATCCACACCGTGCCATGCCGGAGGGCCCCGGCCACGCGCTGCGCGCGCGACCCGTCCTGCGTCCAGACGGCGCCGGCCAGTCCATAAGCGGTGTCGTTGGCCAAAATGATGGCTTCGGCCTCAGTGTTGAAGGTCTCCACGGTCAGAACTGGTCCGAACGACTCATCCTGGACGACGTTCATCGAGGTGCGGCAACCGTCCAGGATGGTGGGAGGGTAGTAGCTGCCGAGTGCCATCGCCCCGGTGTCGGGGATATAGCCGCCGCACAGAAGCTTGGCACCTTCGTTTACGCCGGCCAGGACGTGGGCATGGACCTTGTCCCGGTGCGCGGCGGAGATCAACGGTCCGGTCTCGGCGAACTCGTCGAAGGGGCCGCCAAGCCGGATGGCCTGCGCACGTCGCACCAGTTCCGCCACGAATTCGTCGTGAATCGACTCTTCGATGATGAGCCTGGTTCCGGCCGAGCACACCTGACCCGAATGCAGGAACACGGCGGTGAGGGCGTTGTCCACGGCGGACTCGCGGTCGGCATCGGCGAAGACGATGTTCGGATTCTTCCCGCCCAGTTCCAAGGCGACCCGTTTCACCGTGGTGGCTGCTGCCTTCATGATGCTGATCCCGGTGGCCAGTCCGCCCGTGAACGAGACCAGGTCAACGTCCGGGCTTTCACTCAGGACTGCGCCGACGACGGGACCGGTGCCCGTGACGAGGTTGGCTACCCCGGCCGGCAACCCGGCCTCGAGGAGGGTATCCATCAGCAGGATGGAGGTGGAGGGCGTCAGTTCACTGGGCTTCAGGATGAAGGTATTGCCGGCCAGCAGGGCCGGGGCCACCTTCCAGGACGCCTGCAGGAGGGGGTAGTTCCATGGCGTGATGAGCCCGCACACACCCACAGGGGCGTGGACCACGCGGCTGATCGTTTCCGGTACCCCGGTATCGATCACGCGGCCGGCGTCCGTTCCGGCGACGCCGCCGTAGTACCTGAAGCATGCGGCGATGTCGTCGATGTCGTATTCCGCTTCGACGTAGCGTTTGCCGGTGTCGAGGGCTTCGGTCCGGGCGTAAAGCGCTTTGTCGCGTTCCAGCAGTTCGGCGGTGCGGAGCAGAACCTGTCCACGTTGCTTCTCGCTGGTGCCGGGCCACGCGCCGCCGTCGAATGCCCTGCGGGCGCTGGCAACCGCGGCCTCGGCATCGGCGGCCGTGCATTCGGCAACCTCGGCGACTTTTTTGGCGTCCGCTGGGCACGTGATGATCCGCGTTCTCCCGGCGCTCGATTCGCTCCACCGGCCGTCCACGAACAGGCCCCGCGGGAAGGCCGCTTCCTGGTCCAGCACGGTCGGGCCTTCGATCCCGGCAACCTGAACGCCGCTCATGCGCGGTCCAGGCTCTGTGCGGCTTCGGGAGCCATAGCGGAACCGTGCCGGTAGAAGTCCGCGTACTCTGGTGCCAGCGGAGCCCGTCCCAGGATGAGGTCGGCGCCCTTTTCGGCGAGCATCATCACCGGGGCGTAGATGTTGCCGTTGGTCACGTAGGGCATTGCGGAGGCGTCCGCGACGCGGAGCCCCGAGGTGCCATGGACTTTCATGGTCAGCGGATCCACCACGGCCAGGGGGTCCGTGGCCGGGCCGAGCTTGGCTGTGCAGGAGGGGTGGAGCGCCGTTTCGGCATCCCGGGCCACCCAGTCGAGTATCTCCTCGTCGGTCTGGACGGAGGGTCCGGGGGAGAGTTCGCCGCCGCTGTAGGGCGCGAGGGCCGGTCGGGAGAGGATGTCGCGGGTGACCCGGATTGCTTCCACCCATTCGCGCCGGTCCTGGTCCGTGGACAGGTAGTTGAACTGCATGGACGGGTGCGCGGCGGGGTCCGTGGTGGTGATCTTAAGGCTCCCTCTGGCGTCGGAGTACATGGGGCCCACATGGACCTGGTAGCCGTGCTTGGCGTCGGCTTTCTGGCCGTCGTAACGCACAGCGACCGGCAGGAAGTGGAACATCAGGTTGGGGTAGGCGACGTCGTCGTTGGAGCGGACGAATCCGCCTCCTTCAAAGTGATTGGTGGCCGCGGGACCCTTGCGACCGAGCAGCCACTGGAGTCCGATCAGCGGGTAGCGCCAGAGGCTGAGGCTCGGCTGCATGGACACGGGCAGTTTGCAGGAGTGCTGGACGTACACTTCCAGGTGGTCCTGGAGATTTTCGCCGACTCCCGGCAGGTCCACCACCGGCTTGATGCCCAGCGACAAAAGGTGTGCGGATTCTCCGATGCCGGAGAGCTGCAGCAGCTGGGGCGTGTTGATGGCGCCGCCACAGAGCACCACTTCCTTCGCGTTGACCGTGTGCAGCCGGCCGTTCCGGCGGTACGTGACTCCCGTGGCCGTGGTGCCGTCGAAATTGACCTTGGCTGCAAGCGCCCGGGTTCGGATCGTCAGGTTTTTCTTGCCCTTATTGGGGCGCAGGTAGGCACGTGACGCCGAGAGCCGCTGGCCCTTGTGCACGTTTCGGTCGAACGGGCCGAAGCCCTCCTGGCGGTAGCCGTTGACGTCATCGGTGCGCTGGTGTCCCGCTTCCTCGGCGGCACGGAAGAAAGCCTGGAACAGGGGATTGCGGGCGGGCCCGCGCTCCAGAACCAGCGGCCCGTCATGACCGCGCAGGTCGTCGTCCGGAGCTGCGGCCAGCGTGGTTTCCATGCGCTTGAAGTAGGGCAGGCAGTGCGCAAAGTCCCAGGTTTCCATGCCGGCGTCCGCTCCCCACCTTTCGTAGTCCAGGGGATTGCCGCGCTGGAAGATCATGCCGTTGATGGAGCTGGAACCGCCCAGCACCTTGCCGCGGGCGTGGGCGATCCTGCGGCCGTGCATGCGGGGTTCAGGGTCGGACTCGTATCGCCAGTCGTAAAACCTGTTGCCGCTAGGAAAGGTCAGCGCCGCCGGCATCTGGATGAAAAGGTCCCACGGATAGTCGCTGCGGCCTGCTTCAAGGACCAGCACCGTGTGCGTTCCGTCGGCGCTTAGCCTGTCCGCCAGGACAGATCCGGCACTTCCGCCGCCGACAATCACGTAGTCGTAGCTCTCGTTCGTCATGAGGTAAATCTCCTTGGGCGTGGTCTGGGAGTCATTTCGAAGGGCCAGGTGGTCCGGTTCAGCCGCGCAGGCGTTCCATCCCCGGATCCACCAGCGGCTCCGCGGTGACGGTTGCGGCGACCCGGGTGCCGAAGTATTCAATCTCCACGGCATCGCCTTCCGAGGTCGTGGCCGGGAGCCAGGCGTAAGCGATCGGCTGCTTCACCGTGTAGCCGTAGGCCGCGCTGGTCACGTAACCGGCGGCTTCACCCTGGACATACACGGGTTCCTTGCCCAGCACCACCGAGGTGCCGTCGTCGATCGTCAGACAGCGCAGCTGCATGACAGGCGGCTGCGCCCGGCGTTCGGCGAGAGCTTCGGCACCCACGAAAGAATCCTTGTTCTTGGCGATCGAGAAGCCCAATCCTGCCTGGTAAGGCTCGTGTTCGGGCGTCATATCCGTACCCCAGAGCCGGTATCCCTTTTCCAGACGGAGGCTGTTGAAGGCGCCGCGCCCAGCGGCGATGATGCCCTGTTCCTGGCCGGCTTCGAAGAGGAGATCCCACAACTTCAGACCATGTTCAGCGGTGGTGTACAGCTCCCAGCCCAGCTCGCCCACATAGGACAGCCGCATGGCCGTTACGGGGAGGCCGCCGATCCGCACTTGCTTGGTTCGAAAGTAACGAAGACCGTCGTTGGTGAAATCATCGGTGCTGACCTTGGCAATAACTTCCCGTGCCTGCGGCCCCCAGAGTCCTATGCAGCAGGTGGATCCCGTAATGTCGCGGATCTGGACCCACTGGCTGACCTCATCAGCGCTCTGCCTGCGGGCCTCCCTGGTGAAGTAGTCGAGGTCAATGTTGCCGTTGGCGCCCACTTGGAACGTCTCCTCGTCCAGCCGTGCGATTGTGATGTCGCTGCGCACCCCGCCGTCGTCGTTCAGCAGCAGGCAATAGGTGACGGCGCCTGGCTTCTTGTCGATCTGGCCGGCGCTGAGCCGCTGCAGCAGCGCCAGTGCGCCGGGGCCCGAAACCTCCAACCGTTTCAGTGCCGTCATGTCGTAAAGTGCGACGGCGGTTCGCGTCTTCCACGCCTCGGCCGAGGAAATGGGGGAACTGAACATGGCCGCCCAGGGGCCGCGGTCCGGCGCCTGCCATTCCGGCGGCAGCTCGTCCAGGAGCGGGCGGTTTGCCTCAAACCAGTGCGGGCGCTCCCAGCCGCTGGCCTCGAGGAAGAAGGCTCCCAGTTCCTTCTGGCGGCAATTGAAAGGGCTGACGCGCAGGTTCCGGGGGGACTCGCGCGGCTGCAGGGGATGCAGAATGTCGTAGATTTCGACGAAGTTCTGTTGGGAGGTTTCGCTGACGTAGCTCTCAGCCGTTTGGAGGGCCTCGAACCGCGATACCTCGCATTCGTGGAGCGGGGTGCGGGACTGGCCTTCGATCAGCAATTCGGCTACCGCGCGGGCTACGCCGGCGGAGTGCGTGACCCAGACCGCTTCTGCGACGTAGAAGCCCTCAAGCTCCGGCGCCTGCCCGATCAATGGGCCGCCGTCCGGGGTGAAGGAGAAGATGCCGTTGAAGCCGTCGGCGATCTCCGCGCCGCGGAGGGCGGGCAACAGTAGCCGGCTGTCCTCCCAGCAGGGCAGGAAATCCTCCTCGGTGAATTCGAGGCGGGAAGGCATGCGGTGCTCGGACATCTGCCCTGGCGCCACTTCTGGTAGCTGGTCCAAGTCCACGGGCATTGGGCGGTGGGCATAGGAGCCGATTCCGATCCTGTCCCCGTGCTCACGGAAATAGAGGTCCTTGTCCTGGTGCCGGAGAATCGGCATGCGGGCGCCGTCGGAGGGGTCCATGGGGTTAGCGCTCAGGTTGGCGCCCACGAGTTTCGGCACAGAGGTGGTCTTGACATACTGGTGGGCCAGCGGCAGCAGCGGCACGGCCATGCCTGCCATGGCGCCTATCTTTGGGCCCCAGAAGCCGGCACAGGAAACGACGATGTCCGCCGCGACCACGCCGTCGGGAGTCTGAACCCCCGATACTTTGCCACCGGACTGTTCGATACCGGTCACCGGAGTTGATCCGATGAACCTGACGCCGGCTGCCGTAGCTTTGCGGATCAGCAGCTGAACGGCGCGGGCGGCGGAGGCGAGGCCATCGGAGGGGACATGGAGGCCGCCTAGGACCAAGTCCTGGTTCAGTAGCGGATAGTGCTTGCTGCACTCATCGGGATCGATGATCCTGCCCTCGATGCCCCATGAGGTTGCGTAGCCGAGCTTCCGTTTGAGGTCCTCCAGCCGTTCTGGAGTGGTGGCAAGCTCCAGGCCACCCACTTGGTTGAAGCAGCCGACACCCTCGTCGCTCAGGGAGAGCAGCTTGTCCACGGTGTAGGCGGCGAATTGCGTCATCGTCTTGGAGGGGTTGGTCTGGAACACCAGTCCGGGCGCGTGCGACGTGGAGCCGCCGGCGAGGTTGAGCGGTCCCTGTTCCAAAACGGTGACGCTGGTCCAGCCTCGGGTGGCCAATTCATCGGCCAGATTCGCACCGACAATGCCGGCGCCGATGATTACGACGCGGGGTGTAGCGCTCATACGGAAGCTCCTGTTCTTTGCTTGCTGCGTGGTGCGTGGGGCGCCCCGTTTGAGGGCTTACGGGGTGGCTCTAACGGAAGACGACGGTCCGGGTGCCGTTGAGGAGGACGCGGTGCTGGCAATGCCACTTCACCGCGCGGGAGAGCGCGATCGCTTCGGCGTCGCGGCCTGCCGTTACCAGGGCATCCGGGTCCACGCCGTGGTCCACCCGGAAGACTTCCTGCTCAATGATGGGACCTTCGTCGAGGTCGCCGGTGACGTAGTGGGCGGTGGCCCCGACCACCTTCACGCCGCGTTCATAGGCCTGGTGGTAGGGCTTGGCCCCTTTGAACCCGGGCAGGAAAGAATGGTGGATGTTGATGGCCCGGCCGTGGAGTGCACCGCAGAGGCCGTCGGACAGTACCTGCATGTAGCGGGCCAGCACCACAAGGTCCGCGTCGTATTCGTCCACTAGTTCCAGGAGCCGGGACTCCGCCAGCGGTTTGGTGGACGCCGTCACGGGTACGTGGATGAAGGGAAGCCCAGCATTTTCCGCCATCGGGCGCAGGTCCTCGTGGTTGGAGATGACCGCGGCGATGTCCGCCCCCAGGCTCCCGGCGCGCCAGCGGAAAATGAGGTCATTGAGGCAGTGGCCGAACTTGGAGACCATCACCAGGATGCGCTGCGGCTTCTCGTCATGAAAGCTATAGGACATGCCGAACTCGCCGGCGATCTCCGCGAAGTCGGCGGACAGGGAAGCGGCGGTGTTGTGCCCGCAGTCCGCACCGGTACCCGTGGGGCCGGCGGAGCCGGTCAACGTGCTGGTAAAGGCGGTGCGCAGGAAGAGTGTGTTGCTGACGTGGTCGTCGAATTGCTGATGTTCGGCAATGTCAAAGCCGCGCATGGCCAAAAAGCTGGACACGGCGTGGACGATTCCGCTTCGTTCGGGGCAGGCAACGGTGAGGACGAACGGCGCCGCCCGCTGCCTGGCTGCTGCCGGTGGCTGGCCGGCGTCGGATGCGGGATGTGTCCGGTCCTGCAGCTCGTTGCTCAGTTGTAGGGTCAAGAACTTCACCTCTTTGCTTGAAAGGGAGCACTGCCTGGTGGTCTCTAGACGTGGCCGTTAACCGTTAGGCCGGGTGGAAGGTTGGGTGCCTCGTCGGATTCGGTGATCATGATGTCGCCGTCGATCACGCTGACTTCGTGCCGGCGGACCGGCAGCTTGGCCGGCGGGGCGTCCACGCCGCCTGTGCGCAGGTTGAACCGGGAAGCGTGCAGCGGGCATTCGACCCAGCAGTCCTCCACCCAGCCGTCGGCCAGGGAGGCGTCCTGGTGGGTGCACGTGTCGTCGAGGGCAAAAAGCTCGCCGTCTTCCGTGTGGAACACCGCGATAGGCGGGGACGTGTTCAGGCGGAGCGCTTCCCCCGGTGCCAGTTCGCTGAGCGGACATGCCTTGTGCATGGATGGACCTCATTTCCGTGGGGGGACCCTGTGCAACCGCCGGAGGGTTGTTCCGCAGTGATCAACAGCAATCGCAATAAGCAACAGAGTGCGGTAGCTCACATCGGTTGTCAAGACTTTTCACCTCTATTGCGGACCCTTGTCTTCCGGCGGAAGACCCTTGACAGTGCGCGTGGCATGGATCACTCTGTTGCATATAGCGATTGTTGTTGCGTAAGAAGCAATTGAAAGGGGGCGTCGAGTGCAGACGCTTGCGATTGTCGGAGCCTCCCTGGCAGGCCTTTCGGCCGCACGGGCAGCCCGCGCCCAAGGCTTCGCCGGACGGCTGGTCATCATTGGCGATGAGCCGCACCGTCCGTATGACCGGCCGCCGCTGTCCAAGGACTTCCTGCTGGGTACTGTCACGGCGGAGGATCTGTTCCTGGAGGCCGACGCCGACGAGCTCCAGGCTGAATGGGTCCTGGGCACAGAGGCTGTGTCCCTGGATGCTTCCTCGCGGACTATCCTCCTTATGGACGGCCGCACCGTGCAGGCGGACGGCATTGTCATTGCCACCGGCGCGAGGGCCAGGCAGCTGCCCACCCTGGCCGGGCTATTCAACGTCTTCACCCTGCGTACCCTCGCCGACGCACAGAGCCTTGCGCCCGAGCTAGTGTCCGGGAGCAGGATGGCCGTGATAGGTGCCGGTTTCATCGGCGCGGAGGTTGCCTCGGCCGCCGCATCGCGAGGCATGGAAGTCACCATGATCGACACCAAGCCGGTCCCGTTCGCGGGCCAGCTCGGTACGGAGATGGGCGGCGTGGTGGCGGGGCTTCACGCCGCCAATGGCGTGGAACTCATTTCCTCCGCAGTAATCGAGGACTTCTACAGTGGCGAAGGCAACGTCACCGGACTCCGGCTGGCCGGCGGACGCTATGTGGGCGCCGACGTCGTGGTGGTCGGCATTGGAGCCGAGCCAAACACGGAGTGGCTGAAGGGTTCCGGCCTCGAGCTTCGGGGCGGCGTTCTGTGCGACGCCATGGGCCGCACCGGTGTCCCCGGAATCGCGGCCGTGGGGGACTGCGCCGCCTGGTTCGATCAGGTAGCGGGCACGCACCGCCGGGTGGAGCACTGGACCGGTGCCCTGGAGCGTGCCGCACTGGCCGTTGAGGCGCTGCTGGACCCTGACGCCGCGCCGAGGCCGGCCAAGCCGCACTATTTCTGGTCAGACCAGCACGGCGTCAAGCTGCAGTTCGCAGGCCACTGCGCCGGCTACGACCGGCTGGAGATCGAAGTGGGCGACGTCCTGACGCATAGCTGTCTTGCCGTGTACTACCGCGGGGACGTCCCGGTGGCGGTCCTCGGGATGAACCAGCCGCGGCTGTTCACCAAGTGGCGGCGCCTGCTCGCCTCACCCGCCAGGTCACTGGGCGAGCCCAGCGGGCAGGCTGCCTGTGCGGACGCCTCCGCGCTGGTGGGGGCCGCCGTCGCGTCCTGAAGCCTGTCCGTATACAACCCGTCCCTACAAGTTCCAGCTTTCGTTGATCTTTGTTCGTTAGGAGGACAAATTGTCTCTTGAGGTAAGTGCCCCGAGTCTGATTCCCACGCTGCCCGGTTATACATATGTGGATGAGGCCGTGTTCCGGGCCGAGCAGGAGCGGATCTTCGAGCAGATGTGGTTCTGCGCCGTGCGGTCTGCCGACCTGGACAAGGCAGGCGCCTGGCGGACAGTCCAGATCGGGCGGGAGAGCGTGCTGATCAGCCGCACCCGCAAGGGCGGAATCCGTGCCTTCTACAATATTTGTCGGCACCGGGGCGTCAAGCTGTGCATGGAAGAGCAGGGCGAAGCCGCACGCTCGTTCCAGTGCCCGTACCACGCCTGGACCTACGACTTCGAGGGCAAACTCATCGCGGCCCCCAACCTGACCAAGATGCCGGATATCGATAGGGACGAGTACGGCCTGGTGAAGGTCCATATCCGTGAATACCTGGGTTACGTCTGGGTGTGCCTGGCCGACGAGCCGCCATCATTCGAAGATGAGGTCATGGGTGCCATCGAGGAGCGGCTCGGCGACCTCAAGGCGATCGAAGGCTACGACGTTGCCAACCTCAGCCTGGGCCGCCGCATCCGGTATGACGTGAAGGCAAACTGGAAGCTCATCATCGAGAACTTCATGGAGTGCTACCACTGCGCCACGATCCACCCCGAACTCACCGAGGTGCTGCCTGAATTCGCTGACGGCCTGGCTGCGCAGTACTTCGTGGGCCATGGCGCCGAATTCGGCGAGGACGTCAAGGGTTTCACCATCGACGGCTCGGAAGGGCTGGACCTGATTCCGGGGGTGGGGGAGGACCAGGACCGCCGGTACTACGCCATCACCATCAAGCCCACAGTGTTCGTGAACCTGGTTCCGGACCACGTGATCATCCACCGCATGTTCCCTATGGCAGCGGACCGCACGATCGTGGAGTGCGACTGGCTGTATGTGCCCAGCGTTGTGGAGAGCGGCAAGGACGTCAGCGCTTCTGTGGAGCTGTTCCACCGCGTGAACCAGCAGGATTTCGACGCCTGTGAACGGTGCCAGCCGGCCATGGGCTCGAAGGTCTACGCCAAGGGCGGCGTGCTGGTGCCGAGCGAGCACCACATCGGCGCCTTCCACGACTGGGTCCAGGAGAAGGTTGGGGACGTTACCCCCACTGGTCGTTGAGGCTTCGCCGGGTTGCGGCCCTTCGCCGTCGCTTAGCGCGGAGGGCCCTTCCCGATTCGGCTTGAGGGCCAATCACCGGCCGCCGGTGTAGCCCATATTCGCGCTGATCTGCAGTCCCGCCTGTTTCAGCGCTTCGGGGAGTCCCGGCGCCGTCTCCGGATCAAAACGGAAGGCTGGTCCGGAGATGCTGACGGCGCCGATTACGGCCCCCACATGGTTGTACACCGGCACGGACATCGAGTTGAGCCCGATTTCGAATTCCTCCCGGACCACGCCGTAGCCGTCGCGGGCGACGTCGAGGAGCTGGGTTTCGAGCTTGTTCCTGTTGGTGATGGTCCGCGGCGTCCGGGCCGGAAGCCCGGTCTCCTTCAGGATGCGGTCCCGCTCGTCCGCGGACAGTGCTGCCAGCAGGACCTTTCCGCTGGAGGTCGCGTGCAGCGGCGTCAGGCTGCCCACCCAGTCGTAGGTGGCCAGTGTTGACGGGCCCATGGCCTGGTCCACGTTGACGGCGTAGTTGGAGCGCAGGACGGCGAGGTTCACTGTCTCTTTGAATTCCTCCGCCAGGCTTTCCAGAACTGGCCGCGCCTCGCGGACCAGGCTAAGCCGCCCGGGGATCGAGCTTGCCAGCCTCAGGATGCCGAAGCCCAGCTGGTACTTTCCGCGCTCGCTGTTCTGGTGGACCATTTCCCTGCTCACCAGCGAGCCCAGCAGCCGGGAAACGGTGGACTTGTGGATGCCCATCTCGTCGGCGATTTCGCTCACGCCCGCATGGCCGTCCCGCGCCAGGATCTCCAGGACCATCAGGGCCCGGTCCACCGACTGGACGCCGCCGTGCTGGCCAGACTCCGCATCGACGTCGGACTCGGGGTCATTTTTCGAAGCCATGATTCATACTCTCAAGTAGTTTCTGCGGCTTGCTTACCCGCCACAAGGCCGCCTGTAGCGTCCTCTCGGTTAGTTCCACAGTTTCGATCCTATGCCGTGAGGTGTAACGGGGCCGACATTAGGTTAAGTCGATTGACACGACCAGCAATCAACGCAGTTCCAGGCGCATCAGCACGCGGGGGAAGCCCTTGATCACGGAGTCGGTGTCGGCAGCCCTGGTGAACCCGGCCCGTTCGACGAGCTTCTGTGTGCCAACGTAGGCCATGGTCAGGTCGATGAGGCCGGCCCAGCCCACCACCTCGTCGCCGTCGTACGCCAGTACCCCGGGCGGCGGAATCTGCCTCACGAATTGTTCAACGAACGCGCCGCGCTCCGTGCCACGCACCTGAACGTTCTGCTTGGAAGGGATGCGGTAGCTCAGGCACCAGCACACGGTCGCATCGGGCCGCTTGGGTCCGACCATTGTCTTAACGTCCTCGAACTGCGTCGCCGGACGGATCTCAATCGCCTTCTCAGGAGTAGCGTTTGCCTTGGCAGACGAAGGCGGCAGACAAAGGGGTCCAATGAGCTACAAATATCGCACCGTCCGGGTTCGCGGCACAGAGCTGGTTGGCACCATCGCGCGAAAACACGGGAGCGCTCCCGAGATCTACGAAACCTCGAAGGACGCGAATACTTCAGTCGTACCCGTGTTTTTCGAGGCGACCGGCGAGATCCGATTCTTCGACCGGGCAATGCTGGAGGACGTGGTGGCGCCGGCCGGTTAGCAGCGGCGGCACATTCCCACCGGTGACAGGGCCGCCACTCGGCCTCTCCCACCAGCAAACTTTTGGCTCATTGCACCCATCCCTTCGACGTGGGGGGCGCCCCTGAAGGGCCTGATGCACGGGTCACCATCCACCGTTGACACTGTTCAGGGCCGCGAGGAGACTTTATTTTTGGGGGGTGCCTCTTCGAAAGGACGCCCAAAATGCCGTGGCATGTCGAGGGTACATATTTTGAGAATTGCAATTGCGATATGGTCTGCCCGTGTACGGCGACAGGACAGACGGCACCGGCGGACAATGACCGCTGCAACGTGGCCTTGGCCTTCCACGTGGAAACCGGCGAAGTCAACGGTGTCGACGTCGGCGGTCTGACAGTCTGCGTCCTCGCCGATACACCTGCCCTGATGAGTGAGGGGGGCTGGAAGGTCGGTCTCCTGATGGACGCCGCCGCTTCAGCCGAGCAGGCCGAATCGCTCGGTGCAGTCTTCGGCGGCCAGCTCGGCGGACCGATGGAGGGCCTCGCACCCCTGATCGGTGAAATGGCGGGCATGGAGTCCCTGGAGATGGCCTACGCCGACGACGGGCGTGTCCACCAGGTGCGTATTGGCAGTGCAGTCGAGATGGTGGTCGAGGACTTCTTGAATCCATTTGATTCCACAGGGCGAGGAGTGAAACTTAGCGGGGTCGGATTCCCGGCCGACACTCTGGCAGCCGGAACATCCAGCACCGCCCGCGTCGACGTGTTCGGGATGACCTGGGATAACGCCGGGAAGAACTCCTTCTCGGCCCCCTTCGCCTGGTCCGCCTAAGTGCCGGGCAGGAGCGGCCTGACAGTCAGCCACCATGCCGCAGAGTTGGCGTTGATCGGGTGCGCCGCACTGGCGTGGTATTTCACTTTCTCAGGCCTCGCCGACATGTCCACAGGCCCGGGAACCACGGGACTGGGGCTCTGGGGTTTCTTGGGCGTGTGGACACTGATGATGGCCGCCATGATGTTGCCCGCGCTGGCGCCGCTCACTTCGACCTACCTCAGATCCATCCGTGCCGTCCGCAGCCGCCGGGTCCGGGCCACCCGGACAACTGGCCTGGTGGGCGGTTACCTTTTGACGTGGATCGGATTCGGAGTCGTTGCCTACGCTGCCGCGGCGCTCTCTGCGCTGCTGGCTGAGGACGGGCCGGCTATCGCACCCTGGGTGGGAGCAGGAGTTCTGATGGTGGCTGGCGCCTACCAGCTGACCCCGCTGAAGGATTTCTGCCTCAGGCACTGCCGGTCGCCGGTAGCATTCCTGTTGCACGTCTCCGGATACAAGGGCCGCCTGCGGGATGTCCGCGTAGGCATGTATCACGGTGTGTATTGCGTGGGGTGCTGTTGGGGGCTCATGGTGGTGCTGATTGCCGTTGGCGTGATGAACCTGGCATGGATGGCGGTGCTCACGGTAGTCATCTTCCTGGAGAAGACGTGGAAATACGGGCCCGCCCTTAGCCGTGTCACTGGAGTCTCGCTGATTGTTTTCGCGTTCTTCGTCCCGGCCCACCCGGAGTTGCTGCCAGGGCTCCAAATGACCGCACCCATGTGAGGGACGGTAAGCGCCATCTTCGAATGACCCACGCGGGTTCCAGGAACGGCGACGGTGGCACTGGCAGTAGGACACCGGGAGGTCCAAGCTTTAACCAGTCGGTGCGGGACCGCATACTGGCGGCCCCGGCCGCGTGGGGTGGCACGTTGACTGCGAGGAGAGCGACCATGGTGGACACGGCGGCACCGACACTCCGGGCAGGCGCGCGGAACGACCTTGTGACGGAACTGCTGGGCATCTGGCTCCTCCTGGCCGTCTTCCTGGACGGCTGGGCCCACCTGCACATTCCCGAGCTGGAAACCTTCTTCACTCCCTGGCACGCCGCGCTTTATTCGGGCCTTGTGGCCACCGCCGCGTGGACGGCAGGCGTGATCTGGCGGAACCGTCAGCCCGGGCGGCCGTTGACCCGGGCGGTGCCGGCCGGCTACCAGGGCACGGTCATCGGACTCGTGCTCTTCGCCGTCGCCGGCGTTCTGGATCTGGCCTGGCACGAGGTCCTGGGGATCGAAGTCTCCCTCGATGCGCTGGTGAGCCCCACACACTTGCTGCTGGGGTTCAGCCTCTTCCTCATCCTCGGCACCGGCATCCGTAGTGCACGGGCCGCCGGCGGGCCGGGGGCTTTTAGATGGACGCCGCCCGCAGTGCTTTCTCTCGCCCTTATGACCGGACTGGGCTCCTTCTTCCTGATCTACTGCTCGGCGTTTGTCCGGACGCCGCCCGCCGTCCCATATCTCCAGACGCCGATCGGGAGCCCCGGGCACACCCAGGCGGAACTGCGTCCGGCCCTCGGGCTGGCCAGCTATCTGGTAACCACGGCGCTGATAGCCGGGCCCTTCCTTTACACCTTCGCCGGCACCCGACGGCCGCCTTACGGCATTGCCACCATCCTGGTCGCCGTGGTGGCGTGGCTGCCTTTGGCCATGTCGGGGCTGCGCCCGGCAGCGGTCGCCGGTGCGGCAGGAGCCACGATAGCCGCTGTGGCGGCTGACGTGCTGCTGGCAGGGCGGGAGGGACCGTGGCTGCGGCGCCGGCTGCCGGCTGTCACCGCAACACTCGCGGCACTTATCTGGGCGGGCCAACTGGCCGGCATCGCGCTGGGGTCATCGATTCAATGGCCCGTGTCGATGTGGCTGGGAGCCGTCGTGCTGAGTGCGGGATTGGCTGCGGCCCTGGCCTTCCTCAGCTCTTGGAACACCAGAAGCGTGCCGGTGCAGACACTGCCGCGATGAACGGCATACGGACCGCCCGGGCATCCCTGCCCGAGGACGTCCGATCTCCGCTGTTCCCGGCGCCCGGAGTGGGCTATTTTGGGGATAAGGCGAGTGCCCGGTAGCCGGTTCGTTGCCGACGGCTGCGTCCGGCCTCGCGTTTCGAGTAAGGAAGCCCGCCGTGGCCTACAACGTGGCGCAGAAGCTCATCGCATCGCATCTGGTCGCCGGAGAAATGATTCCCGGGCGTGAGATCGGTTTGCATATCGATCAGACCCTCACCCAGGACGCGACCGGGACGCTGGTCATGCTTGAACTTGAGGCCCTTGGGCTCGACCAGGTACAAACTGAAGTATCCGTGCAGTACGTGGACCACAACCTGTTGCAGGCCGACAGCAGGAACGCGGAAGACCATGATTTTCTCCGCTCGGCCTGCCGCCGGTTTGGCCTGTGGTTCTCGAAAGCGGGAAACGGGGTGTCGCATCCGACTCACATGCAGCGGTTTGGTGTTCCGGGCAAGACCATGGTCGGCTCCGACAGCCATACCCCGGCCGCAGGTTCACTGGGGATGCTGGCAATCGGCGTCGGCGGCACCGAAGTAGCCTTGGCAATCGCGGGGGAACCGCTCTACCTGAAGATGCCGGAGATCTGGGGCGTGAGGCTTACCGGCCAGCTGCCGCCGTGGACCAGTGCCAAGGACGTCATTCTCGAAATGCTGCGCCGGCACGGCGTCAAGGGCGGCAGGGACCGGATCATCGAGTACCACGGCCCCGGCCTGGCGACACTGAGCGCTATGGACCGCCACGTGATTGCCAACATGGGTGCCGAACTCGGTGCGACGAGCACGGTTTTCCCGGCCGACGACCAAGTCCGGGTCTTCTTGCGCTCCGAACGGCGCGAGGGCGACTTCGCCGAACTCCTCGCCGATTCCGATGCCTCCTACGACGTGACCGACGAGATCGACCTCGCCACGATCGAGCCGCTCATCGCCCTGCCCAGCTCGCCCGGCAACGTCGTTCCGGTGCGGGAGGTCGTGGGCAGGCCGGTGGCGCAGGTGGTGATTGGGTCCTCAGCGAACCCGGGCCTGCGCGACTTCGCCATTGTCGCGGCAATCATGAAGGGGCGGCAGTGCCACCCCGGGCTGTCCCTTGACGTCAATCCGAGTTCGCGACAGATTCTGCAGGACCTCACCAGGATGGGCGCCACCTTTGATCTGATCAGCGCCGGGGGCCGGTTGCATCAGACCGGATGCATGGGCTGTATCGGGATGGGCCAGGCCCCCGCCAACGGAAGCAACAGCCTGCGCACGATGCCCCGCAACTTTCCGGGCCGTTCGGGCACGCAGGAGGACTCGGTCTACCTGTGTTCACCGGAGACGGCCGCGGCTGCCGCACTCACCGGCACGATCACAGACCCGCGGGACCTGACAGAGCTCTTCGACCTGGAATACCCCGTGATCGAACTTCCCGAGGTGTCGAGCGTGAACGTGGCGATGCTGGAGGAGCCTTTGCCGCCGGAGGAAGCCGGCAAAGTGGCCCTGGTCAAGGGCGAAAACATCTCCTCTCTTCCGGTATTCGGCGCCCTGGCCGACCGCATCGAGGCGCCAGTCGCCTTGGTGGTGGGCAACGATGTCTCCACCGATGAGATTCTGCCGGCCGGTGCGCGCGTTCTGCCCTACCGCAGCAACATCCCCAAGCTCGCCGAATTTACCTTCGATCAGGTCGACCCTTCCTACCCCGCCCGCGCCGCACGGACCCGCGACGCGACAGGCCACATCCTGGTCGGCGGCACCAACTACGGCCAGGGATCCTCACGCGAACACGCAGCTATCACCCCACGCTTCCTCGGGCTGCGTGCAGTGGTGGCCGTCTCCTTCGCGCGGATCCATTGGCAGAATCTGGCCAATTTCGGGGTCCTCGCACTCGAGTTCACGAATGCCGCCGATCACGACCGGATCCAACAAGGCGATGTGCTCCTGCTGACAGGAATACACGACGCCCTCGTGGCAGGCAACGAGATCCTTGTGCAGAACGAGACCCGCGGCGAGGTCTACCCCGTGCGGCACAGCCTCTCCGGTCGCCAGGTGGACATGCTCCTGGCCGGTGGTCTCATCCCTTGGCTGCGTGAAAGGAGGGCGCGGGACGCGCGCGACTAAGCAACGGCGTGAGCGCCCGGCTCCCATTGCTTCGGTGCGGCTACCGGCGCGCAATTGATCCTCCGGGGGCTGTGCAGACGAAGGCCGAGAAATTAGGCTCAGCTCAACGATCAGATGATGGAGGAAACACATGAGACCGTTGCCGCTGCTGAATCTCGTTTCTCGACTGGAGGACAGTCCCTGGCTTGATCCTTTGGTCGCGGGAGTAAAAGGAACTGTGAACTCCATTGTCCGGTTCCCGTGGCTCCGTGATGTGCTCCACGGGGTGCCCCTGGGACATCCGGTTCACCCTGTTGGGGTCCAGATACCGATGGGGGCGTGGACATCGGCCGCCATTTTGGATGCCGTGCCCGGCAACGACCGGGCGGCCGGGGTCTTGATTGGCGTGGGGGTGATCAGCGCGGTTCCCTCCGCTGTGGCCGGCTTCACCGACTGGTCGGAACTTCATGAACAGCAGCAGCGCGTCGGCCTGGTCCACGCCGCGGGGAACCTCGCGGCCACTGGTTTGTACGTCGCGTCGCTGGTGGAGCGGTCCCGCGGGCGGCAGCCACGAGGCAAGCTGCTCGGATATCTCGGGTTTGCGACGCTTGCCGCCGCCGGTTTCCTCGGTGGCCATCTCACGTATCGTCAGGCTGCCGGCGTAAACCACAGCGAGGATGTTCCTCACCGCTTCCCCGTCGGTTGGCACGCCCTGGCGCCGCTGGACGAGCTCGTTGAGGGCAAACTGGAGCGGAGGATGGTGGCCGGGATGCCACTGCTCGTGTTCCGCCGGGGCGATGCCGTCCACGTCTTGTCGGATGTCTGCAGCCACTTGTCAGGGCCCCTCCACGAGGGCCGGGTTGAAGAACGCGGGGAGCCCTGCGTTGTCTGTCCGTGGCATGGGAGTGCCTTCTCGCTGCGTAGCGGAGAGGTTATGGGGGGACCCGCGACGGCGGCCCAGCCGCGGTTCAGCACACGCATCGAGAACGGTCTGGTTAAGGTGTCCCTCCCCGGGGCCGGGTAAGGGCGAACCGACCAGGAGCTCGGCGGCCGGCTCCCTCAGCGCTTCCTGCGGAGCCAGGACCCCAACAAAGATACTCACCATCTGCTTCCACCGGGGAGGAACAACCGTCTCGGGAACGCTGAGGCGGGCATCGCCGGGCTGAGCGCACCAGCCTTTAATGCCGGTGCGCCGCTCGACCTGCGTGCCTTCCACGAGGTCTGCCGCGCTGTCGATCGGGCCGCAACGCTCACGTCCGACGCGTGTCGGACCCGGTAGGACCCTCAGCCAGTACCGCCCGGCCCAAACGTGCTGAGGGTGTTGAGTGTCGCCCCGCGGAGGGGTACGGTGACTCCACCGTGTACTCGCATCACCCTGACCCCGGAGCGACCATGCTACCTGCGGGACGCCGACTCGCTGCCGTAACGGCGGTTCTGGCCTTGGGCATGGCCAGCGGCACCGTTAGCGCCCCCGCCTTCGCCGACGCGCGAGAGACCGAAAGAACCGCGACCGCCACGGGGTACGGCGGCGCGGTGAGCACCGTGGATCCCGAGGCCTCGGCTGCGGCAATTGACGTCCTCCGGAAGGGCGGAAACGCGGCGGACGCCGCCGTCGCCGCAGCCGCGACCCTAGGCGTGACCGAGCCGTACAGCGCCGGGATCGGCGGTGGTGGCTACTTCGTGTTCTACAACGCGGACTCCCGCAAGGTCGGCACCATCGACGGCCGTGAAACTGCACCGGCAGCGATGCGCCATGACGCGTTCATCGACCCGGCGACCGGTAAGCCGTACCCCTTCACGCCGGAGCTCGTCACTAGCGGCGTCTCCGTTGGTGTCCCCGGCACGGCGGCCACGTGGGAGCGCGCACTCGACCGATGGGGGACGTTGAGCCTCGCAGATGTTCTCAAACCTGCCATCAAGGTTGCCACGAGGGGCTTCGTCGTAGACGCCACGTTCCGGCTGCAGACCCTCGAGAACAAGCCCCGGTTCGCGGCGTTCACCTCGACCAGCAAGCTGTTCCTGCCGGGCGGCGACGCACCCGCCGTCGGCAGTGTCTTCCGGAATCCCGAACTCGCCGAAACCTACCGGCTTCTCGCCAAGCAAGGCGCGCGCGGCTTCTACCGCGGCACACTGGCCGCGGAAATCGCGGCCAGTGTGCAGGCTCCGCCGAAGGCCCCGGGCACTGCGCTGCCCGTTCCCGTGGGCCGCATGACGACGGCCGACCTCGCCGCCTATCAGGTCCTGGATCAGGCCCCCACGCACGTGGACTACCGGGGGCTGGACGTCTACGGCATGGCGCCGTCGAGTAGCGGGGGCACCACCGTCGCGGAGGCGCTGAACATCCTCGAGCCACTCAACCTCACCGAGATGTCCAAACCCGACGCCCTGCACCATTACCTCGAGGCAAGCGCCCTGGCTTTCGCGGACCGGGGCAAATACGTGGGCGACCCGGCGTTTGTCGACGTCCCCACCTCCGCGCTCACTGACCCGCGCTTCGGCAAGGAGCGCTGGTGCCAGATCGATCCGCGGCACGCGGCCACGAAGCCGGTCCCGCCGGGTGATGTGGCCTCGTACGACGGCGTGTGTCCCGCCGCCGCCGCGGCGCCTGCGGTCGAGAGGGACACCGAGAACATCTCGACCACCAACCTGACCGTCGCGGACAAGTGGGGGAACGTGGTTGAATACACGCTCACGATTGAGCAGACGGGCGGGTCCGGCATCGTGGTTCCCGGCCGCGGGTTCCTGCTCAACAACGAGCTGACCGACTTCTCGGCCGTCTATGACCCGACCGACCCCAACCGGATTGAGCCGAAGAAGCGTCCGCGCTCCTCGATGTCACCGACCATCATCCTCAAGGATGGCAAACCGTTCCTCGCGCTCGGCTCGCCGGGTGGATCGACGATCATCACAACCGTCCTGCAAACGATCTTGAACCGGGTGGATCTGGGCATGAGCATCTCGGAGGCGATCGCGGCGCCGCGTGCGTCGCAGCGGAACGCGGCAACAGTCACAGCGGAGTCGGAGTTCATCACCGCGTACGGCACCCAGCTGGCACCGTACGGTCATCAGCTCGTGCCGGCGGGTGCGCCGTCGACGTCCGCGGCGGAGATCGGCGCGGCGACAGCAATCGAGTTCAACTCCGACGGACGCATGGTCGCCGCCGCTGAGCCGGTGAGGCGCGGGGGCGGCTCTGCGATGGTGGTCAAACATTCGCGGTGATTGTCTGCCCGATCCGGGGACACCGGCTGAGCACTGGCGGAGGCTGGGCGGGGGGAACAATGGCCGCGCCCTGCCCGCCCGGAGGGAATGTTGTCAGTAAACATTGGAGCTGAGATGAGAGACCGACCGCAGCTGATGAGGGCGGGGTGATCCACGGTGAGCGGATGGCCGCGGCCGGACGAACCAATCGGTGAGGTCGCCCTCGTACTCGATCAGCGCAGCACCCTTGACCGGAAGGCAGACCTCCGCGACGGGTTGTCCGCCGTGGCCCGCCAGGGCTCCCACCTTTGGGTCGCCAATGACGAGACAACCAGCATCGAGCGGCTCACGCTGGAGTCCGGCGACCACGCGCGCGCCCATCGCAGCTTCGATCTCACCCACGTCCTCGAGCTGCCTGGGGACAGGGGCGAGATGGACATCGAAGGCCTGGATGTCGAAGGCGACACGCTGTGGCTGCTCGGATCGCACAGCCCGGCCCGCAAACAGGTCAAGAACAACGCCACGCCCGAAGAGGCACAGAAGTCCCTGGCGACAGTGGAGGTCAGCCCGCGCCGCCGGGTGTTGGCCCGCCTCTCCACTGAGTCCCTCCTCGATCCGGGCGGCGGCCGGACAGGGCAGCAGCAACGCCCGGCCGTGCTGGGCCTCGGCCGGGGCACGGACTTGGTGGATCTCCTGGCCGATGACCCTCACCTGGGGAGCTTCATCCGGTCCTCGAAGTCCGGGTCGCGGCCGATCCCGGGCAAGGACAACGGCATTGACTGCGAAGGCCTTGCCGTGGCGGGAGACCGGGTGTTCGTCGGTCTGCGCGGGCCGGTGCTGCGCGGGTGGGCCCTGATCATCGAGCTCCAGGTTGGTGACGGGCCCGGCATTGAGCCGCAGCCGATCGGTCCGGGTAATCGTCGCTACCGGAAGCACTTCCTTCGCCTGCATGGTTTGGGCGTGCGGGACCTGTGCCGTCACGGAGCGGACCTGCTCGTCCTGGCGGGACCCACCATGGAGCTTGCCGGGCGCACGGCCGCGTTTCGTTGGCGGAACGCGCTGACCTCGCAGGCCGAGGCCGTCCTGCAGAAGGACGACTTACCTTGCGAATTTGACGCGCCGTTTGGTGAGGGTGAGGACCATGCCGAGGGGATCACCGTACTCGACGACGGCAGGTCGGCACTGGTTTTGTATGGGACACCGGCTGGGAAGCGGAAAACCGGACGCCACGAGATCAAGGCCGATGTCTTCCGTCTCAGCACGTAGGTAACCAGCGCCGCCACAGCACCGCAGGTTGTCGGCGTTCTTAGTGCTCCCGTCCCACCTTTCCGAGCCAGGCCCTCAGGAGGGGAACCACCACGTCGCTATGCATCGCGCCCAGGTGATCGAGGGGCTGGGAGCACCTGCACGTCCCACCCGGCGTCGATGAGCTCGCGCTCGCGGGCAGCTAGCGGTTCGCCGATCCGCACCGTCACGTCTCCCCAACGGGGTCCGTACACGATTTGATCGGCGGAGCCGGCAAACGCAAGCCGGGGGAGGTTCCCGGCCAGCGCAACAGCTGAGTCGTCGAAGTCCTGGAGCGCCTCGTACAGCGTGAGGAACTGGCGGGTCTGGGCTTCGGTGGTCTGTATTGTCGCGGCATCCCAGTCGCCCGGTTCGACGGGCAGGTTTACCGCCGGAGATTGTCCCGAGGACGAGGAGCTGGCGGCCGCCGAGTGGGCCGCCTGCGTGAGCGCCAACATGCTCTTGTACGGGCCTTCGAGCGGCGGGAATCCGCCCATGACGAGCGCCCAGAGCCGGTGTGTGCGGACCGCCAACTGCAAACCGCACAGGGCCAGCCAGGAGTAGCCGTAGTACGCGAAGGTTTCTGCGTGCGCCGCATCCGCGATGGCCAGGAAATCGGCCGTGACGTTCTCCGGCGTGAGGGTGTCCGGTGCCGGGTGCGCCATCCGGTGGCCCTCGTAGTCGGCCGCCACCACGCGATAGGACTGCGAGAGGGCCGCAACGAGGTTGGGCCCGAGGCCGGGGTCGGCGCCCCAATCGCGCATTGTCTGGGCCTCCGACGCGGAATGCGGCTTCATATCCGCAGGGATCAGGAGCGCCCGGCCGTCACCGCTCACCAGCATCGGTATTGCCGTGCCGTCGTGCAAAAGGGCCTCAGCCATGCCCGCCACCGGGAACCTCCTATCGGCACAACTTGGTGAACAAAAGTCTGCCACCGCGGCGTTCCCTCCGGAACGCCCGGCAGCAACGGCGGCTGGACCGACCGCTCTGGCGCACACCGGCCAAGGAGACGAGAATGGGCTCGTGCCCGCCCCGGGTCAACCCCAAAGGAGGGATTTTCATGACGCTGTACCAGCCTGAACCGGTCGAAATCTCAACGAGGATCCGGCCGGGGGAGTGGACTGAGGAAAGCCTGGTTGCCCTGGCGGCGTCGTATCGCGAACAGCTGTTGGGCATGGGCGCGGCCGCCAGCGAGATCGACGTCGTGATTGACCGCGACGACGGCGGCGGCGTCAGCGTGGTGGCGTCCTGGCTCAAGCCTGACATCGCCCAGGAGCTGACAGAGGTGACGGACGACACCGGGCTTGTGGCAATGGACCCCGACGCCGAGACAGTGCGGCCAGCGGGCGACGATTCGCCCCAATAGCGGTCCTGGCGTGCTCTGGCACGCGTCCGTAGGGGAGACGAGAATGGGCTCGTGCTCCCTCCTCGCCCTCGCGGGGACGGCGCCGCGATGAACGCCGCCGCCCTAAAGATCCAGCGCATCTATTTGACGTTGACGCTGGGCAATACCCTTGCGGCCTCGTTCATTTGGGGGATCAACACCCTCTTCCTGTTGGATGCCGGACTCAGCAACCTTGAGGCGTTTGCCGCGAACGCCTTCTTCACAGCCGGTATGGTGGTCTTCGAGGTGCCCACGGGGGTGGTCGCCGACGGCTGGGGGCGCCGCGTTTCGTTCCTGCTCGGGACCGTGACCCTCGCCGTCTCCACTTACCTTTACTACCTGCTCTGGCAGTTTTCCGCGCCGTTCTGGTGGTGGGCAGTGGTGTCGGCCCTGCTCGGCCTGGGTTTCACGTTCTTCTCTGGGGCAGTCGAGGCCTGGCTTGTCGATGCGTTGCGCTTCTCCGGCTATGAGGGCGGGATGGAGACTGTGCTGGGGCGGGGCCAGATGGTGTCCGGCGTCGCGATGCTCGTCGGCTCCGTGGCCGGCGGCGTGATCGCGCAGGCCACCAATCTGGGCGTGCCGTTTCTGCTGCGTGTGGGTGTGCTGCTGGCCATGTTCGCTGTGGCCTTCGGGCTCATGCGCGACGTCGGGTTCACCCCTGAACGCTCTACTCATCCCCTTCAGGCGACCCGGGCTGTGCTCGCCGCCTCGATCGACAACGGCTTGAAGAATCCGCCCGTACGTTACGTGATGCTGGCCGCGCCATTCACCGCCGGCGTCGGGATCTATGTGTTCTACGCTCTGCAGCCGTTCCTGCTGGAGCTGTTCGGGGATCCACACGCGTATTCCGTTGCAGGCCTGGCCGCGGCCATCGTGGCCGGAGCGGAGGTGCTGGGTGGCTGGATTGCCCCCCGTATCCGGCGCCTCGTCCGCAGACGCACCAGCGTGCTGATCCTTAGCAGCATCGTGGACACGGTGATCCTGGTGGCGCTCGGGTTCACCCAAGTGTTCTGGGTGGCCTTGGTGCTGTTGGCGATCTGGGCGCTGGTGTGGTCGGCCGGCATCCCGGTCCGGCAGGCGTACTTGAACGACATGATCGCGTCGAAGCAGCGGGCAACAGTGCTCAGCTTCGACTCCCTCATGGGCTCAAGCGGCGGCGTCGTGGTGCAGCCGCTGCTCGGTCGGGCGGCCGATGTGTACAGCTACGCGGCCTCCCTGGCGATCGGCGGCGTGATCGAGCTGGTCGCGGTGCCGTTCCTGCTGGCGAGCCGCCGCCAACGCCACCATGCTGATCAGGCCAACGCCCCGACCAGCACGACGAACACCGGATCCGCGCCGGCGTAGGACGCCATCCGGTATAACACTTCGGCTGGGCGCCTTACTTGGCGGGGCCTTCCGGGCCTACAGTTGGGCGTGTAGAACCGTCGACAGGAGCGCCTCAGTGATTACCCTGCAGATCGAACACCAGGTCCGGGATTTTGCCATGTGGCGGACGGCTTTTGACAGTGATCCGCTGGACCGCGCCAAGTCGGGCGTGCGGTCATACCGCATCTCGCGCCCGATTGACCAGCAAGACTATGTGATGCTCGAGATGGATTTCGATACGCAGGCGGCTGCAGTGGACTTCCTGGGCCGGCTGCAGAACGATACGTGGAAAACCGGCGTGACGGCGCCGGCGCTGGTCGGTGAACCATCGACCAGAATCATCGAAACCGTGGCCATAGAGAACGTAGCCGCCCCCGAGGGCGGCCCTCGCTAACAAGGACCGCGCCGGGGAGGCCATCACAGGCCGGCACCCGGCAGTACCGGTGGAGTGACACCCTGCTGCTCGCGGTCCCAAAGGTACCGCAACAGGGCGGTTTCCGGGTCCCAGGGATTCTCGCTGAGATGAACCCGCAGACGGGCCCGATGCTCCTCCAGTTCCGGGTCCGCGCTGTTGAGGAGGCTGTCGATGATTTCGAGTACCTGCAGCCGCAGGGTGGTGCCTGCGGCGGCATCTGACGGGGTTCTTGAGGACGGTACCTGCGGCGCCACACCCTGTCCGTCGGAGGCAGTAAGCCCGGCACCACGGTCCCGGGGGACGGCCGGCCTGACGGCCGCCCCCCGGGCTCCGGCGGCAGGATGATTACTGGACACGGACTGCAAAGCCGGTTGCGGTGCCGCCCAGGGGAGACTCAACGCTCACGCTCTGGCCGGCCCGGCCGACAACAGCCGATGTAACTCGTATGGCAAACGATCCCGTGGCGTCCACCACGGCCGTACCAAGGACGGTTCCGTCCAAGCCGCCGAGGTGTACCGTTACCGCCTGACCGGACAGGATGGAGCTGGTGCCGTCCACCCGCCATTCGCGCTTGCTGGCCGTGTAGCGGGCGGAGGTAACCGCCACCGTGTCGGCCAGCGGGGTGACCGTCACCTGGGCATTGCTTGAGGACCCGTCAGAGCTTCCTACCGTCAGCTTGAAGGTCAGCGCGCCCGAACTCGCAGGGTACTTGTAGAGCGGGAAGGTAAACGAGGGACGGGCGGAATTGGCGCCGGTCAGGGTGACTTTAGGATCGCCCGGGCGCAGAATCTGCGTCCACGAATAGGTGGCGGCGCCGGTGGAACCGCTGCCATCCAAGGTGACCTTGGCTCCGCGTTGCGCGCCTTGCTGGTTTGGTCCGGCGTTTGCCGCCGCCGCCACGGTGGCTGTTACTGTCACGGTGACAGTTGCCGTGCTCGGGCCGCCGGGGCCGTTGACCGTGAGGGAAAAGACATAGTCTCCCGGTGCGGGGGCGGTGAAGCTGGGCCGGGCCGCGTTGGGATCGCTCAGTACCACTCCGGAAGGGCCGTTCCATGAGTAGGTGGAGACCGGACCGCTGGAGGCGGACCCGTCAAGGTCTACTTTTTGACCTTCCTGGACCGTTTGATCGGCTCCGGCTTGGGCGGTTACTGGAATCGGGGCGCGGGCGTTGCCCGTCACCTCGACAGGCAACACAACTTCGCCCTTGGCGTCGGATCGAACGGTGACAGAAACTGGGGGAGCCGCGAGGGGACCCCATGCCAGGGAGCCCGATGCCAGCTCCCCGAAGCCGAGGGCGGTCAGGGTCCGCGGGCCCGCCGTATCGCTGGACACCGCTTCGATCGATAGGACACCGCTGTCGGTGTTGAAGGTTGCCTTGCCGCTGACCCGGTCGACGACGGCGATCTTCTTCGCCGATGCCGGAACATCGCTCGAGTTCGTGACAGTGACCGTGGACGGCGGCTGGGGTCCGTCAAAAGCGATCCTGGCGAAATACTTGCCGCCGGATCCTTCCAGCGCCGTCGGGCTGAAGACCGCGCTGCCGGCGGACGAGTCAGAGAGCTGGATTGCTTGCGGTCCTGATTCGCTCGATGCGAAGACGTCCACCGTCCCTGAGTTAAGCGATGATCTGGAATACGTCGCGCGCTCTGCGGCCACACCGCTGTTGGTCGCAAGCTTTCCCTGCACCGTGAAGAGGTCTGTTTCTACACAGTCCGTCACCGGCCCTGGAACGGAAGGGCAGGCATCCGTGGCGCTCGGATTGATGCCCGGACCCTCGATCCGGAAGATATTGGTCCCGTAGGGGCTGCCGGTGATTTTGTGGGGGGTGGTGCCATCGCCGACGTACGTGTTCTTGCCGTTGGCGTCGGGCTTGAGGGCGGGATCGGTGGGGTAGGTGTCCCAGGTCAGGAACGGGCCGATCCTTCCACCCAAGGCGCCCGAGAAGTCTCCCTTTCCGCCGATGCCGATGTCCTCGGTATCGAAGACGATGCCCGGTTTCGATGTCCTGACGGTTTTGGTGCCCGCCGGCGTGGTGAACTTGTAGTCCACGCCATCCCTGACATTCGTGATTTTCAGCCGTAGCCGGGCAAAGGTGACCTGGTCGCCGGCGGCCACCGGCCCGCTGCCGAATGCCTGTTCCAGGGCAATCGCTGCGAGCGCTTTTCCACCCCCCGCTGTGTCCATGGTGCCGGAGGTAAGGGAGTAGAAGCCCTCATCCGGGTAGTTATCGGGGAAGGAAACCGCCGCGGCTTCATCGGGCAGCGGCCCGCGGGCCGGGCACATCGGATCGGCCTGCGCTATGCACTTCTCCAGCCTGAGCCCGGTACGGTCCCGGTACCAGACCGGGTAGCCGTCCGTCGCGTCGACCGGGCCGACTTCCGCGAGCCCGGGCCCGTTGACGCCCGGAGGGCCGACGGCGGCCGAGGCTAGGCCAGCCAACGAGACGACCGCGACATTTGCCATAAGGAACGCAAGTATTCGTTTCATGACGACATCCATCCTGTGCTTTTCTCGCCCCTCCACCCTGGCGGGAGGAACAGGGTGCGCCGGGCCGGCGCACTTGTGATCGTCACGGTATGGACGGCAACTTGTAACTAGCCTGTGATCAGGAGAACTTGTGGCCGCGGGCCGCTGCCCGCACGCAGGGCGTTCCAAGGGTTTTCCTAGGGCGCTCCGGGGATGCTGGCCTGCATGTCAAGGTCAGCCACGCTTCAGCGCGCGAAAATCCTCATTCCGGTCATCCTGCTCGTCCTTGTAGGGGCCCTGGTCGCCAGCGTCGTTACGGCTGCACCGCGAAAACCTCCTGCCCTGTTGGGTGCTTCGGCCGGCGTCACCGGGGGACTGGCACGCATTAACGGAGTGGTGCCGGAGGAGACCGACGGCGGGATCCCCACGGCCGCCGCTGCCGCGCTCGCCGATCCGCCAGCGGAGGGGCTCCACCGAGTACGCGTGCTCGTGGAGCTGACGGCGCTGGAAAAGGGCGGCCTCGCGTATGATCCCTCTGACTACTTCGTGTCAGGTCTCGGAACCGGGACGTGGAAAGCGCTCTGGTCTTCTCCCGCCCCCGCCGACGTCCCCCAAGGTCAAAGCCTCAACGCCACGCTCGTGTTCGATCTTCCGGACCGGGCCATCGATCTGGCACTGGAGCTCCCGGGCGGCCCGGGGCTGTCTTTGGGGGCGGCACACCACCGGGGACGGGGCTGACTACCCGGCGCAGATCGGCAGTGCCGCCCGGGAAAACGAGTATCGGGTACTCGTGTCGAGGGTGGCTCGATGGAAAAAACTTAGGGAGCATTAATTCCGTCCGAATTGCAGGTCTGCCATGCTTCCCAGCCCCACCCATGAGATTGACGGTCCATCAACCGCGGAGGGGGACGTGTTGCCACAGTGCGTCCTCGAGGTCCGAATTCTCGGCCCACTGCGAATTCGGCGAGGCGGCGAAGTCCTCGAAGCGGGTGAGCTTGGCGGTCCCAAACCCCGGCAAGTCCTCGAAATCCTCTTGCTCAATCTCGGCACGCCCATGTCAAAGGACCGCCTCAGCGACGTGCTGTGGGCCGGGCAGCCACCGGCAGAGGCTTTGCCGACGCTGGAAAGCTACGTCAGTGTCCTTCGGCGCCATTTGCAGCCAGGCCAAGGCAAATCCGGACCGCTGCGGACCGTCACCGGCGGCTATGTCATGGATCCTGCCCTCGTAGACCTGGATGTGAGCCGCTTCAGTGAGTTGCTGCGCCGGGCCTCGACGCGCGAGCCCGTCGAGGCCCTAGAGCTCCTGCAGGAAGCTCTGGGCCTGGCATTCGCGCCCCTGCTCGGGGATGAGCTGACGGCGCCCTGGGCCGAGGAAGCACGGGGCAATCATGAGCACCGGGTCTGCAGGGCCCGGGCGCAGGCCGCCGGACTGGCGCTGTCGCTGCATCAGCCCGAGCGCGCGGTCCACTGGGCGAGGGAAGCCCTGGCCGGCGATCTCCTTAACGAGAGTGCCTGGTCCTCCCTCGTCCTGGGGCTGGAGGACTCCGGGCAGCCGCTCGAAGCACTGAAGGCATTCGAGCAATGCCGGCGCACGCTGCACCGGGAAATGGGATGCACCCCGGGCGAGGCCCTGCGCGGCGCCCACGCCCGCCTCCTGCGGCTGACGGGCGGCGACGCAGGACCGGTAGCCGCCGTTTCGGCGGACCCGTCACCCGCCGTCGGCATCCCGAACAGCATGCCGAACCGTATCCCCACCAGCATCCCCACCAGCGAAGCAGGAGCTGGCGCCGCTACCCTGCGGATACTGACCGTCGATGACCACAGGACTTTTGCGGAGCTGCTGACGGGTGCGCTGGACCGGGAACCGGACCTTCGCAGCGTTGGCTCGGCGGCGTCCGTTGAGAGCGGCGTGCAGTTGTGCCGCGAACTGGAACCCGACGTTGTTGTCATGGATTATCACTTGCCTGATGGTGACGGGCTGTCGGCGGCGACCCGCATCTTGGAACAGAACCCGGATACCCGGATCATCATGCTGACAGGCGATCCGTCCCAGGATGTCCTGAGGCAGGCAGCGGCGATAGGGATATGCGGGTTCCTCCCCAAGGATGGCTCGCTGGCCACGATGCTTGACACTCTTCGGCACGCCCGGGCGGGAAACATGGTGGTGCACCCCTCCTTGGTGGCGCAGATCGGAGCCCCGCGCTCCGCTGCCGCCGTGTGCCCCCCTGGGCCACCCCTAAGCCCCCGCGAGCTGGACGTTCTGCGCTTGATGTCGGAGGGGCACGAGGTGCGGGTGATCGCCAACAGCCTGGGCATCTCGATCCACACCTGCCGCGGCTACGTCAAAACCATTTTTTCCAAACTGGGTTCGCACTCCCAGAGTGAAGCCATGGCGGAGGCTGAAGTCCGGGGAATCCTGCTCGTGAAGTCCGATGTCCAGGCCTTCTGAAGCTGAGGATGGCACGAAGCCGGAGGACTTTCCGGGCACGGCTGAACGCTTCGCCGTCCGGGCCGCCGTGGCGAAATTCCTGGTGATGGGATTTCTTGCGCTGCTGATTGTCGCGACTCCCGTCGCGTTTTGGATCCGTGCCGAGGCGGAGCGGCACGCTCTGGACAACGCCCTCCTCTTCACCCAACGCGTGGCGGACTTTGCTATCAAACCTCATGTGAACGAGGCGCTGCTCGCCGGCGACACAACGGCGCTGGACGCCCTGGACAAGGAATTGGAGCCATGGCGCAACAACGCCTCGGTACTGAGGATCAAGGTATGGGACAGCACTGGCCGGGTTGTGTATTCGGACATTCGCTCGCTCGTGGGGCAACGCTTCGATTTGCCCGACTGGGGCAAGGCCCTCCTGGCCGGAGGGCCGGGGACGGCGTCGCTGGAAAGCCAGCACGAACTTGAGAATGAGTACGAGCTGGCGTCGGGAGAACTCGTGGAAGTCTACGTCAGCTCCTCGGCCACCGACGGTACGCCGCTGATCTTTGAGGCCTACTACGACGACGACCCAGTGCGTGACGAGCAGCAGGCAGTCCTGTACAGCATGGTCCCGCCTCTTCTTCTCGCCCTGGCGGCACTTCAGCTGGCCCAGCTTCCCCCCGCCGTCCGGCTGGCCCGTGGGATCCAGGCCCATCAGGCGACCCGGAACCGCTTGCTTAAGCGCGCTGTTGAGGCCTCCGACCTGGAACGCCGCAGGATTGCCCGGGACCTGCACGATGAAGTAATCCAGGACCTCTCCGGGCTGGGCTATGCCCTCGAATCAGAAGAGCTCCACGGCCCACCGGAGCAGCGGCCGGTGCTGGGCGGGGCCAGAACAATTCTGCAACAGAGCGTCCGCGCCCTGCGGACCATGACGCAGGAGCTGTATCCGCCCGACCTTGAACAGCTGGGGCTCAGGACGTCTCTGGAACGGCTCGTCGAACCGCACCAGGAACGCGGCCTCGCGGTGCATCTGCTGATCCCGGACGATGTCGCGCTTGGCCGTGGTTCGTCCGCGCTGTTGTACCGCGTGGCCCGGGAAGCCCTCTCAAACAGCGCAAAGCACTCCGGTGCAACCACTGTGGTCCTCTCGCTGCGGACAGACCAGCACGGCGCCGAAATCAGCATTGCGGACAACGGCAAGGGCTTCGACACCTCACATGGCGCCGCCGAGGGCCACCTTGGCCTGCGGATACTCAAGGACACCATCCGGGAAGCGGGTGGAGCATTGCAGATTCTCAGCGTCCCCGGCACAGGCACCACCGTGACAGCGCGGCTGCAATCGCGTCTTGCCCCGGCCCGCTGACCCGCACGCGCCTCCTCAGGCTTCTTCCAAGGTCGGGAAAAAGGTCGCAGGTTATCTCCAAGCAGGGTCCTGCAAAGTCTGGTACCTGAACGCAAAGGAGACCGGCTATGTCCATTTCACGTCGTCAGGTTCTGTTGATCGGGGGCCTGGGTATTCTCGGAGCCGGTGGCGCCATGCTGCCGACCGGCTCGGTCGAAGCCAAATCGGCCAGCCGCATAAGTTCCAGCGAGATGCCCAAACCATTCCAGGCGGCTTTTGTCCAGGCGCCGGTTCTGCAGCCCTACGCCACAGGCACCGATCCCGCGGACGGCCTGCCCGTCAACTACTACCGGCTGACCGAGAAGGCCGCCATGGCCAACATTTTGCCCCGGCTTAGCACTCCCATCCTGGGTTATAACGGCACGTTCCCTGGGCCGACGATCAGCCTCGACCAAGGCACCAAAGCCGTACTGAGGATTCGGAACCAGCTGCCGGCCGAGCACGCGCTCGATGGGCACGCCCTGTCCACGTCAACCCACCTGCACGGTTCTGCTTCGAAGCCGCAATTCGACGGCTACGCCAGCGACATCACCCTTCCGGGTTTTTACAAGGACTACCACTACCCCAACTTCCAGCCGGCGCGCACGTTGTGGTACCACGACCACGGCGTCCACTTCACGGCCCTGAACGCCTATTCAGGGCTCGCCGCGCAGTACCACTTGCACGATCCTGTGGAACGGCAGCTCCTCCCGCAGGGCAACTTCGACGTCGCGCTGACGGTCACCGATGCAATGTTTGCCGCGGACGGTTCCCTGGGCTATGACGACAACAGCCACTCTGGACTGTGGGGGGACGTGATCCTGGTCAACGGCAGGCCCTGGCCGGTCATGAAGGTGCAGAAACGGGTCTACCGGTTCCGCATCCTGAACGGCTCCATCTCCCGGTCACTGCGGCCCACGCTCAGCACCGGTGATCCGGTGGTGGTGGTGGGTACCGACGGCGGCTTGATCCCCGTGGCGCAGTCCGTGGGAAGCTGGCGCCACGGCGGAGCAGAGCGGTACGAAATCCTCATCGACTTTCGGAACTACAAGACGGGGCAGCGGATTGAACTCCGCAATCTGTCCAACAAGAACAACGTGGACTACGACTTCACCAACAAGATCATGGCTTTCGACGTCACGGACGAGCCGGTGGACACCTCGGACCCCACCTGGAACCGGATCCCGACCAAGCTCGCCAACAGCGAGGCCATGTCGCTACAGCCAGGGCAATCCGTGAAGACGCGCAAATTCCGGGTCAAACGGAATGACTCTACGAACATGTGGACCATTAATGACGACAGCTGGCAGGACGTCATCGCCAGCGGCTACAAGAAAGTCATCGCCGATCCCGACCTCAACTCCGTGGAAATCTGGGAAATCGAGAATAAGTCCGGCGGCTGGTTCCATCCCCTCCACATTCACCTCGTGGACTTCCAGATCCTCAGCCGCAACGGGGCGCCCCCTATGGCCCACGAGCGCGGCCCCAAGGACGTTGTGTACGTCGGCGAGGACGAAACTGTCCGGCTGCTCATGAAGTTCACCCCGAACCGGGGCCTCTACATGATGCACTGCCACAACCTGCCCCACGAGGACCACGACATGATGGCCCAGTTCCGGGTGGGACTGAAGGAAAGCGACTGGGATTCGGACGACCCCATGACGGCGGCCAAGGCGGCCTGGGACGATGATCGGGATTGATAGCCGTGGGACAGGCCGGCCGTGGCAGCCGCTCGCGGCGCAGGCCCCTCATAGCGGCATTGATCCCGGTCCTGGCTGTGCTTGCCATCCGCGCCTGGCTCGTGGAGCCTGTGACAGTCTCCTCGGACAGCATGGCCCCCACGATCCCCTCGGGCGCCGTCGTGTTCCTGTACAAGCCGGCCGCGGCCGCGGGCTGGATCCGCAATGGCGTCGTTGTTGCCTTTGCCAGCCCGGTCGATGGCCGGACGGCGATCAAGCGCGTGATTGCGGGAGCGGGGCAAAGGGTAGCCATCCGGGATTCGGAACTATTCGTCGATGATGTTGCCGTCAAAGAGCCATTCATCGATCACAGCCGGATCGACGGCACCTACTTTGGGCCCGAGACGGTGCCTGCCGGCAGTGTCTTCCTTCTAGGGGACAACCGCGGCGTGTCAATTGATTCCAGGGACTTCGGAGCGGTGCCGTTGACAGCGATCCAAGGTACCTTGCTGACCGGCCAAAAGTAGACGCGTACCGGACCCCGCCGGAGGCGTCCGCTGCGGCCCGTGATTCACGTCCGCTGCCGTCATGCGGTTCCCTGCTGCTTGTGGGAGGGGTTCCGGGCCTTGAACGGGGCCAACGTGAGGGAGGCGACACATTCCAGCTCGGGATGCTGATGGTCGCCGCCGGCCACCACGCCGGTCTCCCACCATAGTTTCAGCCCTTCCGGCACCACCTCCAGATGGGCCAGGTTGTTTTGGAACCACGGCCCCTTGACCCCGGACCAGTGGAACGGCGGGTCCGGGACCTTTGCGGAGCGTGCAACCAAGGCGCCTACCGGCGTGGCCAGGCCGTAGGACATGACGGCTGCGAAGGACCTCATCACCCGGGGCAACGGGTTGCGGATGGGCGAGCAGACCGCCTGCACAATCCGGCTGCCCGAGTCACGGTCGACCTCCGCAACGTACGAGTAGTGGACGTCTCCGGAGAGGAAGGTGATAGTTTCCGGTGCCGGCCCGCGTCTGCCATCGGCGACCTCGCTCGCCAGGGCCGCCATCTCCCGGAAGCTGTTTTGGAATGCGCCCCAGTGTTCAAGGTCCAATGCCTGGCGCACCTTCTCCCCGGCCCGGGCGGCACGTTCTCCCCACGCACCTTCCGAGACGGCCTCATTCCACGACTCGACGTAGTGCAGGCCCATCGGCAGCAGAAAAGGCAGCGACGTCGCCATGAGCAGGTGGCGGAAGCCGCCACGCATCCGGCTATCGACCCAGGCCATTTCCGGTGTGTCAACCAATGCCCGGTCGTCCGGAGTCAGGTCCCGGGCTGCGCGGGAGTCAACCACGATCAGCCGGGTGTCGCCGAAATCGCGGCAGAAGCTCCACCGGTAGGATTTCGGGTCCCGGTCAGCCCGTTCCGCGAAGCCGTCCAGCTCCGCGCCGACGTCGATCTCGTCCTGGCCCGAGTGCCGTACGATCCGCTGCCAAACCGAGTCCTCGGCCCGTTCTTGCGGTGACAGGTTCCCCAGATGCTGGTAGACCCAGTAGGAGGCCAGCCCCGCGACAATCCGATCATGCCACCATGAGGTGGCTTCCATTTTCTTCTTCCAGCTCAGTGAGGTATTCCAGTCGTCGCGGATGTCGTGGTCATCGAAGATCATGGCGCTGGGCAGGGTGGACAGCAGCCACCTGTTCGCGGGGTCTGACCAGGCCAGATAGTAAAGGTGGGCGTATTCCTCGTAGTCTTTGAGCTCTTCGCCGGGGGGTGCCTCGATGTCGCGTCGGGCGCGGATGAACTCCTGCATCTGCTCGCTGGTCAAATCTGCGTACACCTGGTCTCCGACGAAGACCACCAGATCCGGCCACGACACCTCACCCCCGGAGGCCATCCTCAGCGCATAGGCGCGCAGCGCGTCGACGCCGTGGGTCCGGTTGCCGGAGGCATCGTGCGGGACGCTGGTCCTGCAGGAGCCATAGGCCATCCGCAGCGGCTTACCGGTCGCCAGGGTGGCGATCATGGACGGAGGGAAGCTGGTCGAGGAATCGGGCCAGACCTGCGTTCCGTTGATATCCAGGGCGTAGGGCGTGACCGTGCCGGGCTCCAGCCCGCCCAATTCCACCAGGGCGTAGTGGTGACCGTGAACTGCGAACGTTCGGGCGGACCAGTCCCTGCCGCCGGCACGGATGGAAACCCGGGCAGCGGATGGGGTCTCCACCCACACACTCGCCGAGGTCTCATCCACGTACCGCACCATGGGGCCGAGAACCAACGGGGAGGTGGTCATGAATCAGTTGTACCCGCTCCGGCCGGATGCGGCCATGGCGTCACGGAACAGACAGTGGCATGGAATAGACAGCGTCACCGAAACAGGCAGCGTTGATGCCACTAGCGCGGTTCCTTACGGCCCTCTCCCTCGGCAGGGTCGCTCTCCGATTCGCCCGGGGTCCGTGCCAGCTGCTCTTGGAGCCTGTTGATCTGGGCCGTGAGGCCGGCCAGCTCCTCGCTGCCGATGGGGATGTCCGCGTTCTTCCCGAGTTGGGTTGCGGCCGTCACACTTTCAACGAGCCACGAGGACACCGCCGCCGTGACCATGCTCAGGACCGCAAACCCGCCGACCATCAGCGCGGCCGCAGCCCACCGGCCGGGAGTTGTAACGGGGTAGTAGTCGCCGTAACCGATGGTTGTGATGGTGACCACCGCCCACCACAAAGAGTCGCCCATGGTGGTGATGTTCGCGTTGGGAGCGCCCCTTTCGAAATGGAGGACGCTCAGGGCAACTGTGTAGACCAGCAGGATGGCGGAGAAAATGACGTAGGCCATGAGGCGGGTCCGGATGGCAGTGCCCGGGGCCCGTTCCATGACTCGACGCAAAGTGAAGGGACGCAAGAGCCGCAATGGGCGCGCTACCGGGAGCACCACCATGAGCAGGTCCAGGGGATGGCGGACGAACCAACGGCCCGGCCGGGGGGCTAGGAGCAACTTCACGATGTAGTCGACGCCGAAAGCCAGCCACGTTGCCCCCACGACGAATAACAGAGCGGCGGCGTAGGGATCCGGCGGATCGACAATGACCAGGACGGAGTAGGCCGCCAAAAAGATAAAAGCCGCACCGACAAGGGGCCACTCGGAATACTTTTGCCACGTTTCTTGCCTCATGGCTGAATGCTAGGACTTTGCACAGCGGATGTCCGCACGAATTCGCAGGCCGGGCCTCCCGGATCCTCGAAGGGCCAGCCACCAACTAGCAACGAGCCAACGGCGCAGCGCTGACAACCACTCCCGGCAGCGGTACATTGAGGGTCTCAGGTGCCGGACCGCTCCGGGCAATAGATCGGCAAGGCACGAGTCAAGAACCGGCGGAGGCGACACGCCATGGCGGATGACCAGGGCAAAGACGGCGCGCGTGAGAGTCGGGCGCACAATCACAATCTCGCTAGCGAATTGGGAGTTGTCGAGCAGAACATCCTTTTGCGAGTCCAGGATTTTGATGATCCCCGGCAGGAATGGCGGCGTTTGTTCTCGGAGTTGTATGGCACATTCTTGCTGGTCATTGTTGCGGCCGGGGGTGGCATGATGAGCCAGGCCTTCCCCGGTGTCATCAGCCGCACGGCGGCCGTGGTGGCCCCCGGCCTCATGGTGATGGGGATCATCCTCTTCATGGGCAAGATCTCAGGAGCGCATCTGAACCCCGCGGTCAGCATCGCGTTCGCACTCCGCGGTGACTTCCCGTGGCGCCGGGTGCCGGGCTACATCGTTGTCCAGCTCATCGGAGCGACGCTTGCTTGTCTCCTGCTGCAAGGCGTGATCGGTGTCTCCGCCAGCTATGGTTCAAACTATCCGGCGGCGAATTATTCGGCCGTCGCCGCGTTCTGGATGGAGGCACTGCTGACGCTGGTGCTGGTCAGCGTCATCCTGGGAACCGCCTCCGGGGCCCAGAACGTCGGGCTGCTGGGGGCATTTGGCGTAGGCGCCTACATCGCCTTGGCGGGCTTGTGGGGCAGCCCCATCTCCGGCACGTCGATGAACCCGGCCCGGACGTTCGGGCCTGATCTCGCCAGCCTAAACTTCAGCGACTACTGGGTGTATGTCGCCGGGCCAATCACCGGCGCAGTGGTCGCCGTCGGTATTGCCTTCGTCTTGCGCGGCCCGGGCGGTGGCAAGTCCGGTTCCGGTGCTGCGCAGGGTGCCCTCTTCACCGAGGCCGCGAAGGACAAGAAGCCCTAGCGGCCTTGCAGCTCAAGCCACCCCTTGCGGGATATCTCTAGAAGCTGGATTATTTGCATTATTACGCACAGACGTGTCCCGCTCTTCGCTGGGTAAAGGTTGGACTCCGGCTCGAACCGGCGCTGCCGGTTCCTCGGTTGGGAGAGAAGATGGCAAGCACCGTTCCTTCAACAACTAAAGAGGCTGGCAGCAAGGGGCTGAAAAGCGGCGCGCTCGGTCTCGTATCGAGCGTCGTTGTGGGTGTCGCATCGACGGCCCCGGCCTATAGCCTCGCGGCCAGCCTGGGATTTATCGTCGTCGGTGGCACCATCTTCGCAGGGGTCAAGGCACCCGGAATCGTCCTTCTCGCGTTCATCCCGATGTACCTCATCGCGGTCGCTTACCAGGAGCTGAATAAGGCCGATCCTGACTGCGGAACAACTTTTACGTGGGCGTCCCGGGCGTTTGGTCCGGTCACCGGGTGGATGGGCGGCTGGGGGATAATCATCGCCGACATAGTCGTCATGGCCAATCTGGCTCAGATCGCTGGCGCGTATTCATTCATTTTTGTCGGAGGATTCGGGCTGCCGGAAGTCGCGCAGCTGGCGAGCAACGTCGTTGCGACAACGATTGCAGGTCTGGCATGGATCGCCGTGATGACCTGGATCTGCTATCGGGGCATCGAGCTCACGGCTCACGTGCAGTACGTGCTGCTCTCGTTTGAAATCGCAATCCTTATTTTCTTCGCCGGCTTCGCACTGGTCAGAGTGTATTCGGGAACCGCAGAGCCGTACTCCCTCGTCCCGCAGTTGGACTGGTTCAATCCGTTCACACTCGACTTTGGCGAGACTATTGCCCCGGCAATGCTCACTGCGATCTTCATTTACTGGGGCTGGGACACTGCCGTCTCGGTGAATGAGGAGACGAAGAACCCTGACAAGACCCCAGGGCGCGCGGCCATCATCAGCACGATTCTCCTGCTGGCAACCTATGCGATCGTGACCGTCGCCGCCGTGGCCTTTGCCGGCGTCGGCGACTCGGGAATCGGACTGGCAAATCCGGAAAACTCTGCCGACGTATTTTCGGCCATCGGACCTACACTGTTCGGCGAGGGCCCGGTTGGAGCGATCCTCATGACACTTCTCGGATTCTCCATCCTGACGTCGGCGTCAGCCTCGACGCAAACGACCATCCTTCCGACAGCACGCACCACGCTTTCGATGGCGGTCTACAAGGCGATCCCGGAAAAGTTCGCCCGAATCCACGCGAAATACCTCACTCCCACCTGGTCAACCATCGGCATGGGCCTCGCCTCCGCGTTCTTCTACCTCGTCTTCACGCTCATCAGCCCGGCACTCCTTCTGGCCCTGATCGGCTCGATCGGGCTGATGATCGCGTTCTACTACGGACTGACCGGCCTCGCCTGCGTATGGTTCTATCGCAAGACCCTCACGTCCTCGTTCCGGAACTTCATCATGCGCGGACTGTTCCCGTTGGCCGGCAGCCTCATGCTGGCGGCCGTGTTCATCTACGGTCTGTCGAACTTCGCCCAACCTGATTGGCTCCAAGACGCAGATGGTAACAACGTGACGATCTTCGGCATCGGGGCCGAGGCAGTCGTGGGCGTCGGCGGCCTGCTGATCGGGGCCGTGCTGATGGGGGTCTGGTGGATCCGGAAGCCGGACTTCTTCCGCGGGCACACACTGGCCCGGACTTCGGACGCATGAGGGGCGCCGCCATTGAAGTCACGGCCGGTGCTGTGGCTCCCACCTGAAGGACACCAATGAGGATCCTATGCATAGGCGCCGGCGGCGTCGGCGGGGCAGCGGCCGGCATTGCGGCGCGACGGAGCTTTTTCGAAGCATTCGTTGTCGCAGACTACGACTTGGCGCGTGCGGAATCTGTAGTCCAATCCGTTCCCCCCGAACTCAGGCAACGCTTTCAGGCAGTGTCCCTTGACGCGTCGAGCCAGGCGGCCGTGGCGGATGCCATACGTCGGCAGCGCATCACGCACGTCCTCAACGCCGTTGATCCGCGCTTTGTGATGCCGATTTTTGAAGGCGCGGCGGAGGCCGGCGCCACCTACCTCGACATGGCCATGTCGCTGTCGACGCCGCATCCTGAGGAGCCCTATCAGCTCCCCGGCGTGAAACTGGGTGATCTGCAATTTGAACGGTCCGGCGAATGGGAATCCGCCGGCCGCCTCGCCTTGGTCGGAATGGGCGTCGAGCCCGGCCTGTCGGATGTATTTGCCGCCTACGCCCGGGAATTCCTGTTCTCCCAGATCGACGAACTGGGCGTCCGGGACGGGGCCAACCTGGTGGTTGAAGGCTATGACTTTGCCCCGTCATTCTCGATTTGGACCACCATCGAGGAGTGCCTTAATCCGCCGGTCGTCTACTCGTCCGAGCACGGCTGGAGGACCACGGAGCCATTTAGCGAACCCGAAGTGTTTGACTTCCCCGAGGGCATTGGGCCGGTCGAATGCGTCAATGTGGAGCACGAAGAAGTGCTGCTCATGCCGCGATGGA
This sequence comes from Arthrobacter sp. 05T420, assembly GCF_056396305.1. Lineage (NCBI taxonomy): Bacteria > Bacillati > Actinomycetota > Actinomycetes > Micrococcales > Micrococcaceae > Arthrobacter > Arthrobacter sp. 05T420. The sequence goes on from NZ_JBFTLG010000004.1 coordinate 152,964, forward strand.
TCGATGCAAAAACCGTGAACTTCAAATACGGCCTTGGAAATGAATTTATCGATGTGCTCCGCGTCCTTCACAAACTCGGACTCGACTCCACCGAACCGGTGAACGTCAAAGGAACGTTGGTCAGTCCCCGTGACGTGGTCGCAGCGTGTCTGCCGGACCCTGCCACGCTCGGCCCCAAGATCACGGGCAAAACGTGCGCCGGGGTCTTGGTCCGGGGCAAAGACAGGGAAGGCAACCCGCGAAGTACGTATTTTTACCATGTGGCCGACAATGCGTGGACGATGGAAAACTACGCCAGTCAATGCGTCGTGTGGCAAACAGCCATTAACCCGGTCATTGCTCTCGAGCTGCTTGCCAGCGGGACATGGACAGGGGCAGGCGTCCTGGGGCCGGAGGCTTTCCCCTCCAAACCATTCCTGGACTTGATGGCCGCCCCCGAGCCGGAAGGTTACGGCTCTCCCTGGCACATCAGAGAGGAAACGCTGTGAGGACCCTCCGGCGGCTCCGGGTTTCGCCGTCGGGGCCGTGAACGCGATCTCGGAGAAGGAGAGTGCCGTGAAAATTTCGTCCCAGTTTCATCCACTGGATCCACTTAGCGCGGAAGAGTTCCTAGCAGCGGCTGCCTTGCTCGCCAGCGCACAGGGCGTCTCATTTCCTGCATGGCGACTGGCAGCCATTGAGCTGATCGAACCCGACAAGGCCTCCGTCGACGCCTTCGAGTCCGACGCCGACGCGCCGGCTCCGGAGCGGATCGTCGGTGTGAACTGCTTCGAACGTTCCTCAAACAAGACCTACCAGGCGCGGCTGTCCCTGGCTCGCGGGGACGTTGTCTCTTTCACCCATGTCCCGGGCGTGCAGGCGAACATGACCGTGGACGAGTGGGAAGAAGCTGACGCAGCGCTGCGCAGTGACCCGAGGGTGATCGCTGCGCTTGCCAAGCGCGGCATCACGGACCTGTCCCTGGTGTTCATGGACGTTTGGACTTACGGCCTGACACTGATCCCGGAAAAGTACCAGGGGCGCCGGATCGGCTGGTCCGATACCTGGGTCCGTGCCCGGCCGGGCGCAAACCCCTACGCAGGGCCGGTCAACGGCTTCCACTGCGTCATTGACCTGGCCTCCATGGAGCTGCTGGACATCGAGGACACCTTTGCGGTCGACACTCCCGAGATCATGGGGGAATATGTCCCGGCGCTGATCCCGGAGCGGCTCCGCAATGCAAGCACCCGGGAACCGCTGAAGCCGCTGGAGATTCTTCAGCCCGAGGGCGTTTCCTTCCGTTTTGATGGCAACAGGGTCAGCTGGCAGAACTGGTCCATGCGAATCGGGTTCAACTACCGCGAAGGCCTGACCATTCACCGGGTCAGCTATCGCGACGGAGGGCGCGAGCGGCCGATTGCGAACCGCCTGTCCTTCGCCGAAATGGCCGTTCCCTACCGGGACCCGAGTGACGACCACTACCGCCGCACCGCGTTCGATGTCGGTGAATGGGGTCTGGGATTCATGACGACGTCGCTTGAACTGGGCTGCGACTGTCTTGGCGAAGTCCGGTACTTCGATGCGGTCATGCACAATTCGGCGGGGGAGCCGTTCACCATCAAGAACGCGATCTGCTTCCACGAAGAGGACGCAGGGGTGTTGTGGAAGCACATCGATCACGACGGCGGCATGGAAGTGCGTCGCATGCGTCGACTGGTGATTTCGTTCCATGTCACCGTGGCCAACTACGAATACCTGGTCTACTGGCGCTTCTACCAAGACGGGAACATCGAGTGCGAGGTAAGAGCCACTGGAATCATGGTGGTCACCCATTTCGGCGAGGGCCAAGAGCATCCGAGCGGGACCCTTGTGGACCACCGGACCTACGCGCCCTTCCATCAGCACTTCCTGGTGGCCCGGCTCGACCTCGACATCGACGGAACGGCCAACACAGTTTACCGCTCGGAAACCGAGATGGTCCCGATGGGGCCGGAGAATCCGTACGGGCTCGCCCTGCTTCAGAAAAAGACCCCCATCACGACCGAGGGACACGACGACTATTCCTGGGAAACCCAGCGGGCCTGGACGGTGACAAACGATAATTCGGTCAACGGGCTCGGAACCCCGGTGTCCTACAAACTGGTGCCCGGCGCAGCGTTCCCCGCGTTCTTTGATCCGGCATCCCCGGTTTTTCAGCGCTCGGAGGTCATTGGGCACACAGTGTGGGTGACGCCGAACGATGCCAAGGAACGTTGGCCGGCCGGCGAATTTGTGAACCAGGGAGCAGGCGGACTGGGAATGCCCGAATGGGTGCAGCAGGGCCGGCCCGTGGAAAACACCGACGTCGTCCTTTGGTACGTTTTCGGCATACACCACATCCCGCGGCCGGAGGAATGGCCGGTAATGCCGGCGGACACTGTTGCGTTCTGGCTCAAGCCGGTGGGCTTCTTCGACCGGAATCCGACACTGGATGTTTAGGCGGTGCAGGCACGCCTAGGCGTGTCAATTCCCCGTGATCTAACCCGGAATCCGTCCCTCTCAGTCGCCCAGGAATTCCTCGGTCACCCGAACAACCTCGTCCGGATGCGTCCAGATGAGCGCGTGGTCAGCCGGGTCGATAAAGACTAGCCGCGACCCGGGAATTCCGTTGTGGAGCATATTCGCGTGATGGATCGGTACCGCCTGATCGTTCGCAGCGGCGACGACGAGCGTCGGACAGGCGATCTCGGCCAGCCGGCCCCTGCTGTCGAACGCCATCGCACCCCGCCAGGCGGACGCCATCACCCGGGCATCCTGACCCGCCATGAGCCCGACGAGCCAGTCGGTACGTTCCCTGCCCAGCTGCGGAGCGGACTGTGCGACTACCAGCTTCGACAGCCGCCGCATCCCGAGGACCCGGAGCGCAGGCGGCAGGGCGTGGCCTTCAACCCACTCGCGCCACGTCGCCATGTTGAAGGCATAGGCGCAAACGAGCACGAGGCGGTCGCATCGCCCGGGATAGTCCAGGGCCAGTTGCTGGGCGACCGCGCCACCATGCGAGTAGCCAAGCACGTCCGTAGCCTCGATGGCGAGATAGTCGAGCAAACGCGACAGGTCCGCTGCCAGCAGCGTGGCCGTGTAAGGCGGCGGAAGTCCCCGGCTTCGCCCGTGGCCGCGCAAATCCGGAATGATCAGGCGATGCCGGGCGGCGAGACGCTCGAGCACTGGGTCGAACATCTGGCCGGTGACCATCAGCCCGTGCACCAGCAGCAGGGGCTTACCCGATCCGCGTTCGGTGAAGTGGATGAGGTCTGAAGGTGTGGGGCTCATGTCACTAGTGCAGTGTCAACTGGCCCATTCCGCCAGACCCCTGGCGGTCAAGTAGATTATCGGAGTGTCAAAGCAGCTAGTGTCGAAGCAGCTTTTGGGACCTAAGAATCGGGAGAAGTGTGAGCCAGCTGATCGAGAGCCAGGGTGGAGCCGATGGAGACTTCGCGCCAAAGATCTTAAAGGGACCCGGGTATCCGCAGCTGCGGCTCGACGGCGATGCCCTTGACAACAATATCCAGGTCATGGCGGCGTGGTGCCGGGAGCGGGGCGTGGAACTCGCCCCGCACGTCAAGACGACGATGTCGGCGCCGATCATCAAGCGGCAGCTGGCTGCTGGCGCCGTCGGTGTCACCGTCGCCACCGTGGATCAAGTCGCCTCGGCATTGGCTTGGGGACATGACCGCGTTCTCGTGGCCAATGAAATCGTCGACAGGCTCGGACTAACGCGTGTCCGCACGTGGCTGGAGGAAGATCCCGGACGGGAGATCCGTTGCTTCGTTGATTCTGCGGCTGGGGTCAGGACGGCAGGGGAAATCTTCGACGGCGGGGCGATCGACCTTGAGGTGCTGATCGACGTCGGCACACCCGGCGGCCGCACAGGAGTACGCAGCCCGGATGAGGGTCTGCTGCTGGCTGAGCTGGTCCGGGCCACGCCGGGACTGAGGCTGGTGGGGGTTGCCGGGTACGAAGGCGTCGTGCCCAACAGCAGGGCGGAGGATACGGTCACCGCGGTCGACCGACACTGCCGGCTGGTGCGGGACGTGTATCTGGAGGCGGTGAAGTTTTTTGAGACTGCTGCCCCCATTTATTCAATGGGTGGGTCCGCGTTCCCGGACCGCGTGGTCGAGTTCCTTCCCGACGGCGGCCAGGTGCCTGGAACCCGGATCATTCTCAGATCAGGTTGCTACGTCACCCACGATCACGGCACGTATGCCGCCGTCAGCCCCGTTCCGGGACTCATTCCAGCGATATCCGTTCGCGCCGTTGTCCTGTCTACCCCGGAAGCGGGGATGGCCGTCGTCGGTGCAGGCAAACGGGATCTTCCCTACGACGCCGGACTGCCAATCTTCCTGTCGGCCCGGACGGCGGACGGTGCCGAAAAGAAGGGCGCAGCCGCAGAGGTGCGGAATCTCTTCGACCATCACGCAGTCCTTACCGGCGTCACCGGGCTGAATGTCACCGATACCGTGGATTTTGGGCTGTCCCATCCCTGCTCCGCGTTTGACCGCTGGCCAGAATACGTGCTCACCGACCGGGACGGGCGCGACAAAGACGTGTGGCACACCGACTTCCGCCGATCCTCCCTGGGGGCCACCCCCGGCGGCGACTGATTCTCGGCCGTCCTGGATTCTTGGCCCGCGCTCCTTCTGGGACTTACTCCTTGAGGTGCCGGGTCAGCACTTCGAATTCCTCGACGCCCAGGATCTGCATGTGCTGTTCCGCGCTGGTCTCGGAGCGGATCTTGCCGGCAGCCTGCCCGCTGCCGGCAAGGGCGGCCGCGTCCTCCCACAGCGTGATGGACAGTGACTTGTTGTCCTTCCCAAGCAAGTAATAGATGCCCAGGCATCCCGGCAGCTCGAGCACCCGGTTGACGGTCTCATCTGAGGGTGCCCCGGAGCTGCCCGGGCCGGGCTGGTAGGTGCTGACGCGAGCGAACATGACTGTCCTCCTAGATCCAGGTCCGACGTCGGAGCACCTGCCGCCCAGGCCGTTGAACCGGGAGCTGGATCCTTGGGATATCCCGTCCTGGTGGCGGACAGACTGGTCTCCTCCCACCAGTAAGGACCCGCCGGCGCAGAAGCACAAGGCTCCCGTTTCGGGGCCATCCGCCACAGTCCGCCACAGTCCGCCGTCCCGTAGCTCAGCTGCCCGCGCCGATGGCCGCCCGGGCGTTCCTCTTGAGCTCGGCGAGTTCCTTGCGGGCCACCAGGGCCTCGTCCAGGCTGATGGCCACGAACCTGGTGGACGTGCCGGGGGCGGCGCGGGCCACCAGATCCATATCGGCGCTGATGACCGTGCCCACCATGGCGTAACCCCCGCCGGAGACGGCATCACGGTGCAGGATGATCGGCTGGGTGCCGCCCGGAATCTGGATGGACCCGACGGCATAGCCGGCATCCACAATGTTGGACGGATCGGAGCCGGCGCCGAATGGCTGCTCCCGCTCCTTCCACTGCACTCCGGGACCTGAGTACCTCAACCCCATCCGGTCAGCCACGGGGGTCACTTTCCACTCGCTGTGGAGAAGACTGTCCAGCCCCTCGTCGGTGAGACGGTGGTCGTACAGGCCAAGGACAATCCGGACGGCCTGTTCCTTGGCGAAGACGGGACGGAATTCCTCCGGAACTGTATCGGCGTCGGGCAGGGCTCCGCCGTTGAGCGGGGCACCCACCGGAACCTGGTCACCGGTCTCCAGCTTGCGGCCTTGGAACCCGCCGATCGCGCCCAGGCTGTAGGTGGACCGGCTGCCGAGCACCTTGGGGACATCGATGCCGCCCTGGACCGCGATGTAGTAGCGCGTGCCGCCCCGGATGACCCCGAAACTGAGTTCATCGCCGGCCTTCAGCTGCAGCCGGGTCCACTGGGGCCGGGTTTCGCCGTTGACCTTGACGTCCACCGGTGCCCCGGTGACGGCGACGACGGCATCCTGGTCGGTGGTCAGCACCGGGCCCAGGTACGTGCATTCGAGGACGGCCTCCTTGGCGGTGTTGCCCACCAGGGCATTGCCTAGTTCCGCCGAGTATTGGTCCATGGAACCGCTCTGCGGGATGCCCACGTTGTAGTGGCCGGTGCGTCCCTGGTCCTGGACCGTGGTGGCCAGTCCGGGGTTCTTGATGTCAAACGCCATTGAGGGCCTCCATGAGTTCCTGGTTGTAGCCTTCGGGATCCGCCAGCGCCTTGGACAGATCAAATGTCACCGGCACTTGGCGGTAGCGGAACGTCCCGGCGGAGATCTCGGTCTGGATGTTGTTATATTCAGCCTCGGTGACCGGCTTGAACTTCACGATGTCGCCCGGCCTGAAGAACACCATGAAGTCCTTGAAATCGGCCAGGGACTGGGCAGGATCGAAGATGGGCGCGGCAGCCACCCCGAACATCTGGTAGCCGCCGGCACCCCGCACGGAGTAGATGCAGCCGAAGCAGCCGCCGTGGCCCACGGTGAGTTTGGGGGTATCGGTGCGGGGACTCAGGTACTTGGGGACTTCGAGTTGTTTTTCCCGCTCCACCAGCTGGAAGAGGAACGGCAGGCCGGCGACGAAGCCGACCATGGAGACAAGCCACGGCTGCTCATGGTGGCGCTGGATGAATTCGGCGGCATCCTTGAGGTTGTTGACCTTGGCTGCGTAGTCAATGTCGGTGCCGCCGGGCTCCTGATGGAAACCTTCGCGGAAACGTTCGGCCACTTCCGCCGTGAACGGGTCCTCGTACCAGACCGGAACCTCGATGATCCGGGTTTCCAGCGAATGGTCGTGATGGTGCGTTAGGTCCCCTTCAATGGTCCGGACGGTCTCTTCAAGGGTCGACGGCGGCAGGACGTCGGGATCGAACCTCACCAGCAGCGACGCGTTGGCGGGACAGACGTCCACGATGCCGGGCAGCTGCATGGCCGAGAGCTTCGCGGCGATGGACATCACCCTGAAGTTCGCTGCCAGGCCCATGGACTCCGAGACCTCAACGAACAGGAATTCGTCTCCGCCCCAGGTGTAGCGGGCCTCCAACACGGCGGGTTCCGGGCTGCTCATTGTGCCTCCATCAGATCGGGGACGGTTTCAAGGAATTTCGAATGGTGGGTGACGGCCGCAAATTCGGGCCGGCTCAGCAGCTTCTTATGCACCGGGATAGTGGTCTTGACCCCCTCGATGCGGGTCTCATCCAGGGCCGTCAGCATCGCCCCAATGGCCAATGCGCGGGTGTCTGCATGCACAATCAGCTTGGCCATCAGGGAGTCGTAGTACGGAGTGACCGTGGAACCGGTCTCCACCCCGGTGTCCACCCTGATGCCTGCGCCCGCGGGCCAGTCCATGGCCGTGATGATGCCCGGGCTGGGGAAGAAGTGGTGGTCGGGGTCCTCGGCGTTGATACGGCATTCGATAGAGTGGCCGTTGAATGTGATGTCGTCCTGGCTGAGGGACATCGCCCCGGTGAACGCGATCTGCAGCTGTTCGCGGATCAGATCGACGCCCGTGATTTGCTCGGTGATCGGGTGCTCAACCTGGATACGGGTGTTCATTTCGATGAACGCGGCCTCATGGTTGACCGGGTCGTAGAGGAATTCGACCGTTCCGGCGCCGCTGTAGCCGCACTCGCGGGCCAGTTCCACGGAGGATTCCCGGATCCTCTGGCGGACGTGGTCCGGGAGGTCCGGCGCCGGCGCCTCTTCGATGACCTTCTGGGAGCGCCGCTGCATGGAGCAGTCGCGGTCGCCGAGATGGATGAAGTTTGTGCCGTCGCCGAGGACCTGTACCTCCACGTGACGGGCATGCTGCACAAAGCGTTCCAGGTAAACGGTGGGATCGCCGAAGACGGCCCCCGCTTCGCCGCGGGTCTGCTCAATGGATCCAAGAAGCTCCCCTTCGCTGTGAACAAAGCGGATGCCCCGGCCGCCGCCGCCGGCGGAGGCTTTGATCACGAGGGGGTAGCCGATGCCACGGGCGATTTCTACGGCGTCGGCGGCCGGATCGAGGGGCCCGTCCGAGCCGCGGAGCACGGGGACACCAGCCTTCCGGGCCGATTCCCTCGCCAAGGACTTGTTGCCCATCATCGCGATGGCGTCCGCACGCGGCCCCACCCAAATCAGGCCCGCATCAGCGACCTTCCGGGCGAAGTCCGCATTCTCGGAGAGGAACCCGTAGCCCGGATGGACGGCATCGCAGCCGTTGTCCACGGCCGCGGCGACGATGGCGTCCTGGTTCAGGTAGCTGGCGGTGGCAGGCGCCGGACCCACCACGACGACGTGGTCAGCGGACCGGGCGGCCAAGGATTCGACGTCGGCTTCGCTGGCCACCACGAACGTCTCGACGCCCATTTCGCGGGCGGTCCTGGCGATGCGAACGGCAATCTCGCCGCGGTTGGCGATGAGCAGTTTCTTCATGGCTATCCTTCCCGGACGATGACGATTGCGTCGCCAGGGTTGACCATGTCGCCCTCGTTGACCTCAAACGACTCCAGGGTGCCGGCCACATCGGACTGGATTTCGGTGAACTGCTTCATGATTTCGATAATGCCCAGGGTCTGGCCGACCTCGATGGCGTCGCCTTCGTTGGCGAAAGGCGGCTTGCCAGGGCCGGGCTTGCGGTAGAAGACGCCGGGGAGCGGGGAAACGATGGTTGCCACGGGATGCTCGCTTTCAGATGGTTTGGATAGATCGGTTCAGCCCAGGACCGCACGCACTGCGGTGGCCACTGCAACAGAATTGGGTGCGTCGGAGTGGACGCAGATGCTTTGGAACTGGATGTCCAGTTCGGTGCCGTCAACAGCGAGGACGGGCTTGCCGGCCAGCGCCCTGCTGACTCGCTCGGCGGCGGCCTCGGGATCGGTGGGTGCCGGGCGGCGCTGGATCAGCAGCTCACCGGCCGGACCGTAGTTGAGGTCGACGTAAAGTTCGGGCACGAATTCCACCCCCATGGCCCGGCACACGCTTTCGTGGGCGGTCCCCGCGAGCCCGAAAAACGGAACGCCGAACTGCAAGGCGGCACCGGCGGCGGCCTGCATCAGGTCCTCGTCGCCGGCCAGCATCCCATAGAGGGAACCGTGGGGCTTGATGTGGTTCAGTTCCAGCCCGTGCTTGGCGAGGAACGCCGTCAGGGCTCCGGTCTGATAGAGGATGATCGATTCGACCTCCGCCGGGGTGAGCACCATTCGGCGGCGTCCGAACCCCACAATGTCGGGCAGGCCGGGATGCGCTCCGACCGCCACGCCGTGCTCTGCAGCCAACGCGACGGTCCGTTCCATGACGTCGGGATCGCCGGCGTGATATCCGCAGGCGACGTTGGCGACGTCGATGATGCGCATGAGTTCTTCGTCGTTGCCGAACTCGTGGAGGCCCAGGCCTTCGCCCATATCGGAGTTCAACAGTACTCTCCGTTGTGCGGGGGGAGCGGTGGAGGAAGAGGTGTCAGCAGAGGTGTCGGGGGTCACATTGGTTTGCATGGGTGCAACGCTACTCAGCAATTCACACGCCCGATATTGTGCAGGTCGCTGAATCTGCGGGCATCAATTATGGTTATTGCACTGTCCGGCGGGGGAGCCCCGCCGTAGTGGGAGGGTCCCGTGCGAATTTCAGATTTAGCAGACGACGCCGATCTCAACATCCGACTCCGGGTTGCGGGCGGCGAGGGCCGACTGGCCCGGCCCATCACGTGGTGCGCCCCCACGGAACACATGGACCCCACGCCCTTCCTCAGCGTGAACGCCCTGGTTCTGACCAACGGCATGGGCCTGAACGTCAAGGACTTCAGGACCTGGGACGCGTACGTGGAACGGCTGGTTTCCGTCCCCGTCTCTGGGCTGGCATTTGGCCTGGGCGCGGCCCACAGCGAGCTGCCGGCCGGCCTGCTCCGGGCCTGCGAGGCGCACGGCCTGCCGCTGTTGGAGCTCGCGCCGCAGGTCCCCTTTTTGCTGGTCATGCGGCACGTGGAGCGGGTCATCGCCGCCGAGCGTTATGAGGAGTTGCGGAAGGGGTGGGAACTGGCGGACCAATGCACCCGGTTGGCGGCCGACGGGCATTCCCTAGCGGAGGTGCTGGAGAGGGTGGCGGATGCCATCGATGCGAGGGTGGCCGTGATCGACCAGAACGCCTTCGAGCTCGTTTCCGCCGGTGCCGCCCACGGCGGGACCGCGCGGACCGCGCTGCGCCTGCCCAGCGGCGAATCCGAGCAATTCAGGCTCGCCATCACGGGGATCAGGAGCAACATTGTGCTGCAGCCCATTCTGGGCCCTGTGGCTGCCGTCATCGCCATGCAGCTGAGCTATACCCTCGGGTCCCATTCGCCCCTTCACTCCCGCGAAGCCGCACGCTTCATGGAGGCCCTCTATGAGGACCGCGGCGAGCCGTCCGCGCCCTTGCGCCGCTACGCCCTCGAATCAGGGTTCGATCCTGACGGCGACTGGGGTGCAGTGCTCATCGGCAGCTCAGCAGCGGTGGCCCCCGCCAAACTGCGCGCCATCGCATGGCGCGCCCGGGTGGGGCTGCAGGCCGGGTTCGGCACGGTGCGGTTCATGGAGGAAGCCGGGCTTACGACTCTTTTGCTGCAGCACCGGCACGCGGCGGCCGACTTGCTTGATGCCGCACGGGTATTCTTCACGGACGCCCCGGAGCTCTCCATCATCGTCTCGGAATCCGCGGGTCTCAGTGAACTGCCGCTGGCGCTTCAGCTTGCCCGCCGCCACCTGGGACAGCCCGGGGTGCACCAGGCGCCGCTGGCCGATCTCGCCGGCATTGTGCAGGGACTGCCCAGCCCAGGTCTGGTGGCAATGTGCCAGCGGTTGCTGGCTCCCTTGGCCTCCGACGGCGGCAGCTCGCTGCGGGAGACCTTCGACGCGTACCTGCGCCACAGCGGGAACTCCGCGAAGGTCTGCGATGAGCTCTTCATTCATCGGAATACGCTGAGCTACCGGCTGCGGAAAATCGAAGAGCTGCTGAAACTCGACCTGTCGGACGGCGAAGTCCGCGCCACGTGCATGCTTGCCCTCGGCATCGTTGCGGCCGCCCAATAGCATGTGCAGCTTGCACGAAAAGTAGCCTCAACCTTGGGCGAACTTCCGATATGACGCTGTGAAACGGATCACTAATCTCAACTCATGGGCTTGAGAGCCTGCCGTGTCGGGTCATTGATTGACGGACGAGGCGGGCCCGAATGGCCTTCAGATTCGACTCATTCGACTGAGAGGATCCCCTTGCCGTGTCACCACGCGTTGCCGAAGGCGCTGCTTTCCCGTACGCACAGGACCGGCTTCAGCCTGACGGATTCGACCTTCCGGCCGTCCAGGACGCCCTTAAGGAGCTGCACCGCAGTGCGCCCGATATCAAGCATGGGCGAGCGGACCGAAGAGAGCGGGATGGGAAGTTCCGCGGCCAGCGAGGTGTCATTGAACCCAACCACCGCTACGTCGCGGCCGACGCCGAGTCCATGGGAACGCAAGGCTCCCATGGCGCCAATGGCCGCGAAGTCATTGACGGCAAACAGCGCAGTCGGACGGGGGTTGCAGTGAGCCAGGATGGTCTCGGCCGCTTCCCGTCCGCCGGCGGTATCAAAACGGGACCACACCACGGCGCTCCGGGGAACCTTCCCGCCCAGCTCACGCCAGCGGTCCACAAAACCGGCCGTCCGGTCGACAGCCGTGCTGGCATAGGGCTCGCCGGCGATCACGGCGACGTTCCGATGCCCCCGGCTCCACAGGTGGTCGGCCACCAACTCGCCGCCAAGGACGTCGTCACATGTGGCCGACGGGAAGCCCTGGACGCGGCGGTTCATGAGCACAAACGGCACCTTCCGCGCGGCCAGCTCCCGCAACAGGCCGCTGTCCAGGTGCGCGTCGCCGATGATCAGCCCGTCCACGCGTCGGGCCAGCATGGAGTCGGTCTTGCGGCGCTGCTCCTCCGGGTCGTCGCGGGAATTCATGACAAAGGTGGAGTAGCCGAGTTCCGCCGCTGCCTCGTCAATGCCCTCGTACATGATCGCCAGAACGAGGTCCGAAAGCCGGGGAACGATCACGCCCATGAGGTGGGTGCGCCGCGTCCGCAGCCCGGCCGCCTGCGGATCGGGGGAGTAGCCGCGCTTCCGCGCCAGCTCCCGCACGCGCTCCGCCGTCGCCACGGAAGCGGCCCCTCGTGCCACGTCGGAGCCCGAATGCAGGATCCTGGACACAGTCGAGGGGTGGATGCCGAGCTCGCTCGCGAGATCCTTCAGCGTCACTGTGCGGCCGCCTGCCGTGCTCTCTTCCATACATTCCCCTGCCTCAGCCCAAACGGTCGTCATCCCCAAGAGTGCCTCATGCTGCGCGGATCTCCGGTCCAGGCACCCTTGACGTGTCGCACCTCACATTCTATAGTCAATCAAACGACATACCCAATCGATTGGGTAGAAGGAATCCCGGGAGCCGGCGGCGAAGTCTCTACCCCCTTGAAACTTCCGGGAGCATCTGCAGGAAACATGGCAGGGATAACTCTTAGTTAACAACCCAATCGATTGGGTAAGCATTGGGAAACGGATGCAAACAAACGGAGTGGACATGACAGTCACAGATTTGGTTGGTCCGCACGTGGTGCTGCTGGCCACCGGAGGAACCATTTCCTCCCGTGCGTCCGAGGCCGGGGGAGCCGCCGTGGCGTCCGACACGGGGGAGCAGGTGTTCGCCAGCCTGGGGGTGCCAGCGGCACATCCGGTCCGCGTCGTCGATGTCTTCCGGAAGGGTTCGTACCTGCTGACAGTCGACGACATGATCGCCATCTGCGCCAGGATCCGGCAAGCCCTGGCGGATCCGCAGGTTCTGGGCGTTGTGGTCACCCACGGTACGGACACGATGGAGGAAACGGCCTACCTCGTTGACCTCACCCACGACGATCCACGCCCGGTCGTGTTCACCGGAGCCCAGCAGGCGGCCGACGCCGACTTACCGGACGGTCCCGGCAATCTGTCCCGCGCCATCGCAGTCGCCGGTTCTCCGCAGGCACGGGGAAGCGGGGTGCTGCTGGCGTTTGCCGGGACCATCTTTCCCGCGGCCGGCGTCCGGAAGAGCCACACGACGAGCCTCGATGCGTTCGCCAACCCGGACTTCGGAACCGTCGGATCGGTGTCCGACTCCGGCGAGGTCGAGATCCAGGCGGCGCGGCGCGGCCGTTCCCCTTTGCCGTTGCCGGGCGTGGACTCCGGTTCTCCGCGCGTTGACCTTGTTGCTGCCTACCCCGGAGCAGACTCCACCCTCCTGCGGGCCGCTCTCCAGGCCGGCGCGGCCGGGATCGTGCTCCAGGGGACGGGAACGGGCAACGCCAACCGTGTGCTGTGCCAGGTTGTCGCCGAGGCCACGGCGGCCGGCGTCGTCGTGGTGACGAGCACTCGCGTGGAAGCCGGTGCCGTAGTACCCGTGTACGGCGACGGCGGCGGCGAGGATCTGCGCGCTGCCGGTGCCATCGCCTCCGGGCTGCTCAGGCCATCCCAATCGCTGGTCTTGCTAAACCTCCTGCTCAGGCTCGGCATGCCCGCCGCCCGGATTGCCGAGACTTTCGCCCGGCGCGGCACGCTCCCTGACTAGTTTTTCCCGCCCAAGTCTTCACCAAGAGCCTCGTCCAAACCTCAACAAAAAGCCAAGCCTCAACAAAAAGCGCAGTGAAAGGTTGATCTCATGACTAAGGACATCCAAGTCGCGTTCGGCGTCGACGTGGACGCAGTTGCCGGAATGCTCGGCTCCTACGGGGGTGAAGACTCGCCCTGCGATATCTCCCGCGGCTTGTTCAGCGGCGAGGTGGGCGGCCCGCGGATCATCCGGCTCTTCGAGAAGTACAGCCTGCCCGCCACCTGGTTCGTGCCCGGCCACTCGATCGAGACCTTCCCGGACCTGACGCGGATGATCGTCGACGCCGGGCACGAAATCGGCGTGCACGGGTACTCGCATGAAAACCCCATCGCCATGACCCGCGAGCAGGAGACCGCCATCCTGGACCGCTCGATCGAACTCATCGAAAAGGTCTCCGGCCGACGGCCCACCGGCTATGTCGCTCCCTGGTGGGAATTTTCGCCGGTCACCAACGAGATCCTGCTCGAACGCGGTATCAAATACGACCACTCCCTGATGCACAAGGATTTCGAGCCCTACTACGTCCGGGTCGGCGACAGCTGGAAGAAGATCGACTACACCAGGGCTGCCGAGACCTGGATGGAGCCGCTGGTCAGGGGCACGGAAACCGACCTCGTCGAGATCCCCGCCAACTGGTACCTGGATGATCTCCCTCCCATGATGTTCATCAAGGCGGCCCCGAACTCCCACGGATTCGTCAGCCCCCGGGACATCGAACAAATGTGGCGCGACCAGTTCGACTGGGTGTACCGGGAAATGGATCAGGCCGCGTTCACCATGACCATCCACCCGGACGTCTCGGGCCGCCCCCAGGTCCTGCTCATGCTTGAGCGCCTCATCGAACACATCAACTCCCACGAAGGCGTCAGCTGGCTGACGTTCGACCAGATCGCAGACTCCTTCCTCGCCCGCAGCCCCCGAAAGGAAAACCAGTAATGACCATCCAGCAGCCTGCCGTCGATCTTACGCAACCCGCACCGGACGAAAAACGCCGCTTCCCGGTATTCTCCAAGCACCACACAACCACCGCCACCGTGCTGGCGCTGTGTGCCTGGACCGTCGCCGTGTTCGACTTCGGACTTTTCGGCACCCTCCTGCCGGCCATGCAGCAGGAATTCGGCTGGACCGCGACCGAAGCCTACGCAATCAACACCTGGATCGCCGTCGGCACCGCGATCGTCTGCTTCGGAATCGGCCCTGTCATTGACCGGCTCGGCCGCCGCAAGGGCATGATGACCACGATCGGCGGGACCGCCGTTGTCTCCGGCCTGACGGCCCTGATCCCCACCGGAATCCCGTTCCTCAGCAATGGCTTGCTGGTGCTGATCCGTTCCTTCGGCGGGCTCGGATTCTCGGAGCAGGCCGTCAACGCGACCTACATGAACGAGGTCTACCAGGTCACCGAAGTCGCCGACAAGCGCAAGCGTCCCGGTTTCCACTACTCCTTCATCCAGGGCGGCTGGCCGCTGGGCTTCCTGCTCGCCAGCGCCCTCGCCCTCGTCTTCCTTCCGTCCCTTGGCTGGCGGGCCCTTTACCTGATGGCGTGCGTTCCGGCAGCAGTCATAGTGTGGCTCATTGCCAAGAAACTGAAGGAGACGCCGCAGTTCGAACTGCACCACAAGCTGACCCAACTTGAGAAGAGCGGCAAGACCGAGGAAGCCCACTCCCTGGCCCATGCATTCGGCGTCGAGCACTCCTCCGCGGCCCCGCTCAAGCGCATCTGGGAGCCGCACCTGCGCCGGAACACGATCGTCTTCTCCTTGGCCTGGATCTTCAACTTCTTCGGCATCCTGATCTTCAGCATTCTCGGCAGCTCCGTCCTGAAGAACGCCAAGGGTGTGGAACTTTCCGATGCCTTCTGGATGCTGATCGTCATCAACGGGCTGGCGTACTTTGGCTACGTCTTCCACGGGTGGCTCGGTGACAAGATCGGCCGGAAGCGGACCATCATCGGCGGCTGGATTCTCTCCGGCATTTCGTTCACCATTATGCTCAGCCCCATCGCCACGGACCCCTTCATGATCATCGTGACCTACGGTGCTGGACTGTTCTTCCTGGTCGGGCCGTACGCCGCGATCCAGTACTTCATGGCCGAGTGCTACCCGGTCAGCTGCCGTGCCACCGGCACCGCCTTCATCGGCGCCATGAGCCAGCCCGGCACCATTCTCGGCGGGTTCCTGTTCACGCTGGCGGCCGCGAGCATGGGGACCGGCGCTGCAGCCCTGTGGGTCGGCGCGGCGGGAACGCTGTTCTCCGGCCTTCTAATGATCGCCGCGAAGCCGCCGGCCGAGGCCCTGCTCGAGGATCACCCCCATGACGTCTGAGAACAGGGTGGCCGTCATCACGGGAGCGGCCAGCGGCATTGGACGGGCCCTCGCGGTCCACTACGCCCACCGCGGCGTGCATTCGGTGATCGGCACCTTTCCGGGCGACCCGCACGACCCGGAGGAAACCCTTCGCCTGGTGAAAACCGCCGGCGGCCAGGGGGTCATCCACGAAGTGGACGTCCGCAGTACCCCCTCCGTCGACGCCTTTGCCGAACGCGCCGTCCAGGAGTTCGGCCGGCTGGACTACGCGGTGGCCAACGCCGGAATCCTGCGCAACTCACCGCTGGAGGAGATGACCGATCAGCGCTGGCACGACATGCTCGACGTCGACCTCACGGGCGTGATGCGGACCCTGCGCGCCGGGTCCGTGAGGATGTCCGACGGCGGAGCGATGGTTGCAGTGTCTTCCATTGCCGGCGGCGTCTACGGGTGGGAGGAACATGCCCACTACGCAGCCGCCAAAGCCGGCGTCCTCGGGCTGATCCGCAGTGTGGCCTCCGAGTTGGGGCCGCGCGGCATCCGCGCCAACGCCGTAATCCCCGGCCTGATCGAAACTCCGCAGTCCCTGGATCCGGTGAACTCCCTAGGGCCCGCGGGCCTGCAGCGCGCCGGTCTGGAAATCCCCTGGGGCCGCGTGGGACGGCCCGAAGAGGTGGCCAGCGTGATCGGCTTCCTGACCTCCGATGACGCTGTCTACGTCACGGGCCAGTCCCTGATCGTCGACGGCGGCCTCACCATCAAGATGCGTGCCTAAAAATCCCCGGAAGGACAAGCATGAACAACCCTGAGGCCTCCCGCAACACGGAGGGCCGCGCCGTTGTGGTCACGGGCGGAGCCAGCGGCATTGGCAAGGCCATCGCCGAAGCCTTCTCCGCCAATGGCGACAGAGTCGCTGTCCTGGACCGCTCGGGCGCGGCGGGAAGCATCGCCGTCGACGTCTCAGATGAAGCGAGCGTAAAGGCGGCCTTTGCCGCCGCACGCTCCCAGCTCGGCACCATCGACATTCTCGTGAACAGCGCCGGCCTGCTGACGGAATCGCCGCTGGAGGAGATGACGCTGGCCATGTGGAACGAGACGATTGCGGTGGATCTGACGGGTGTCTTCCTCTGCTGCCGGGAGGTGGTGGGGGAGATGCGGCAGCAGAAGTGGGGCCGCATCATCAACATCGCCTCCCAGCTGGCTATCAAGGGCGGAACCGGGCTCAGCCACTACAGCGCCGCGAAAGCCGGGGTCGTGGGGCTGACCAAGGCCCTGGCCCTTGAAACTGCCGCCGACAACGTGCTGGTCAACAGCATCGCCCCGGGCCCCATCGAAACGCCCCTGGTTGGTGGCATCTCCGAGGAGTGGAAGGCGGCGAAGCGTGCCGGGCTGCCGCTGCTGCGCTTCGGGCTGGCGGCCGAGGTGGCCCCGACTGCGCTGCTTCTCGCCAGCGATCCGGGCGGCAATCTGTACGTCGGGCAGACACTCGGGCCCAATTCCGGCGACGTCATGCCCTAGGAGGGACGCTCACATGTGCGGTGCCTGCGGACGAAGTGTGGTGAGCGATCCCGTCCTGGGCCCGACCAGGACGCTGCGGCAGCACCTGATCGTCGCCCAAACGATCAACGCGGCCTGCCAATCCTGGCCGGGAGCCCCGAAAGTGGCCGCCACCAGCGGAGGCTGGCTGGTCTCGGGACCGACGGGAGCCACCGAAGCCGTGTCGACCGTCGAAGCGCTGTGGACCACTGTCCTGCGGGGCAGGCCGGGGTTGACGTGGCGGGACTTGAGTGCCGCCGCGGACCTGGAAGCGGGGGACCTGGGCACGGAAGACCTGGAAGCTCCGGACCTGGAAGCGGCGGACCTGGGCACGGCAGACCTGGAAGCGGCGGACCTGGGCACGGAAGACCGGGAAGCTCCGGACCTGGAAACGGGGGACCTGGGCACGGAAGACCGGGAAGCTCCGGACCTGGGCACGGCAGACCTGGAAGCGGGGGAGCTGGGCACGGCAGACCTGGCGCTCCGGGTGCTGAGCCTTGGCCACGAGATGGCACAGGATTCCGCTATAGAAACGGGCGCGTGACGCGCAAAAGGTCCTTCGCTACGGGTATACCCGTAGCGAAGGACCTTCTGCGCGTCGCTGCTGCGAAATCGCAGCGAAAACGGCCGGGCTAGCGGCGCGGCCGGTGCCAGGCTCAGGAGCCGGGCCAGCCATCAGCCATCAGGAAGCAGGCCCGGCCGGGGCGTCGGAGTGTGGGCAGCGAATCTGCTCGCGGGCTTCACGCGCGTGCTCGACGTCGGCGGCGCTTTGCATCTGCCCGCGGGCCCGCAGCCCGGCCACCACACCGTCAACGTCGGCGTCGGGCCGGTTCTGGCTCAGCTTGTGCTTCGCCTCGATCCGGGTGATGAGGAGTTCGACGCCGACGATCGCGCGCAGCTGGCCGGCAATGTAGCGCTCGGGGGCGTCGTCAACAGTCCACGGCCGCTCGGAGCCGGCTTCATTGTGATCACTCAGCCGCCGCACATGGCTGGCCAGCCAGGCGGGATCGTCGTGGATGACGAGGTTGCCGTACACGTGGACGGTGGAATAGTTCCAGGTTGGAACGACCCGTCCGTGCTCTGCCTTGGAGGCGTACCACGACGGCGAAATATAGGCGACCGCACCTTGGATGATGGCGAGCGATTCGCCGGCGGCAGGCTCGGACCACTGGGGATTGTTGCGGGCGAGGTGCCCGTGCAAGGCTCCGTGTTCACCGGCCGTCGGGTCGAAGACAAAGGGCATGAGCGTGGCGAGGATGCCGTTCGCCGTTGCGGTGATCAGGTTGGCGGCGGCCGGGCGGCTTAGCAGCTGTTGGACTGAATCGGGGCCGGCAGCGAAATGTGCGGGGATGTACACGGGAATCTTCCATTCGGATGGCGGATGGCGGATGGGATACGGGTTGCGGAGTGTGGGGCGTTGGATGGGGCAGGGGTGCGGGTGCCGGCAAGGGCGTGGCCGGACCGGGGCGCGGTCAGGGGGACTATTGGGCCCTCACCTCCGCCATCTCCTTGGCTTTGGGCGCACCGGAGCGCGAGCGGACGGCCAGGCCTGCACAGCAGACCACCGCGGCGCCGCCGATGATGGTGGTCCAGGTCAGGTCCTCGGCCAGGATGAGTCCGGCCCAGCAGATGCTCAGCACCGGCTGGACGAGCTGGATCTGGCTGACCTGCGCCATGGGGCCGATGGCCAGGCCGCGGTACCAGGCGAAGAAGCCAAAAAACATGCTCACGACCCCAAGGTACGCGAAAGCCGCCCACTGCACAGGAGTGGCGGACGGCGGCTGACCGGCCATGGAGAAGGCGGCCATGCCAACCATCAGGGGAGATGCCAGAACAAGTGCCCAGGATACGGTCTGCCACGCGCCGAGTTCGCGGGCCAGTTTGCCACCTTCGGCGTAGCCGATGGCCGCTGACACGACGGCGCCGAAGAGCAGCAGGTCCGCGAGCTGCAGTTGTCCGATTCCGCCGGAGTGCACAGACGCGAAGCCGATGGCCGCCACCGCGCCGACGCCGGTGAGGGCCCAAAACGTGATGGACGGGCGTTCGTGGCCGCGAAGGACTGCCATCGTCGCCGTCGCGGCCGGGAGCAGCGCGATGACGACAGCGCCGTGGCTGGCGGGAACGGAGACGAGGGCGAAGGAAGTCAGCAGCGGGAAACCGACCACCACTCCGCCGGCGACCACGGCGACGCGGGCCCACTGGGCGCGGCGGGGCGGGCGCTGCCGGGTCAGGGCGAGGGCGCATGCGGCGAGGACGGCGGCGACAACGGCCCGTCCCGATCCGATGAACAGCGGCGACAGCCCGGCAACCGCCACCCGGGTGAACGGAACCGTGAAGGAGAAGGCCGCGACGCCGAGTAGTCCCACCACAGTCCGGTTGCCGGCCGGGTGGATAGCGGTTGGTCAACAACGATAGTAGCGCTACTGTTGTCTCTCATGTACAACGATAGCACCTCGCGAATTGCGGCACAGCTCCGGGAATGGATTGCCGATGCCGCGCCCGGCGCCCGGTTGCCCTCGACGCGGTCCCTGGTTGCCGAATACCAGGCCAGCCCGGTGACCGTGCAGAAGGTGCTCCGCATGCTCGACGCGCAGGGCCTGATCGAGAGTCGCCCCGGCGTCGGAACCTTCGTGCGGGCCGTCCGGACAGCCCGGCCTGCGGACTACGGTTGGCAAACATCCGCCCTGGGCTCGCCGCGGGCGCCGCTGCGGCCCGTTTCCGCCGCCATGCGCAGCGCCCCGAACGATGTCATCGCATTCCACTCCGGCTATCCGGAGCCGGAACTCCTGCCCGAGCGCCTGGTGCGGGCGGCCTTGACGCGCGCAGCCCGGGGCGAGGCGGCCCTGTCGCGTCCCCCCGCCGCTGGCCTGCCCGAACTGCAGTCGTGGTTCGCGCATGAACTCCGCACCGCTACGCCGGCCGGCGTCACGCCGCCAACCCCGAGCGACGTGGTCGTGCTCCCCGGCAGCCAGAGCGGGCTCAGTTCCGTGTTCCGGGCACTGGTTGGCAGCGGGCAGCCCCTGCTCGTGGAATCGCCGACCTACTGGGGGGCTATTCTGGCTGCGGCGCAGGCCGGTGTCCGGGTTGTTCCGGTGCCGAGCGGCCCCGAGGGCCCGGACCCGCAGGAGCTGGCCCGCGCCTTTGAGGAGACCGGTGCGCGGGTGTTCTATGCGCAGCCGAACTACGCCAATCCCACCGGCGCGCAGTGGCCGGCCCGGGCGGGGGAGCAGGTGCTGGAGGTGGTGCGGTCCTACGGGGCGTTCCTGGTTGAGGACGACTGGGCGCACGATTTCGGCATCACCACCGTTGCGGCGCCCGTTGCCGCCCGTGACGATTCCGGCCATGTGGTCTACCTCCGCTCGCTGACCAAGAGCGTGTCCCCGGGCATCCGCGTTGCTGCGGTAATTGCGCGCGGCCCGGCACGCGACCGCATCCTGGCGGAGCGCGGGGCCGAATCGATGTATGTCAGCGGCGTTCTCCAGGCGGCCGCGCTCGACGTCGTCACGCAGCCGGCGTGGCAGACGCACCTGCGCGCGCTACGGCACCAGCTCCTGGTCCGCCGGGACCTGCTGGTCAGCAGCCTGCGGGAGTATGCCCCCCGGGCCCATGTGGAACACGTGCCCACGGGCGGGCTGAACCTCTGGGCACGCCTGCCCGACGGGACCGACGTCGATCAGGTTGTCCGTGACTGCGAGCACGCCGGGGTCATTATCGCCGCGGGCACCGAGTGGTTCCCGGCCGAGCCGGCGGGACCGTACATCCGGCTCAACTTCGCTGGACCCAACCCGGGTGCTTTCCGGGAGGGCGCCCGGATCCTTGGCCAGGTGCTCGACCGTACTGCCGCCCGGTAGGGCTGGTCCGGAGGGTCCACGTTAGTCAAGGGCGAGCAGAGCCTGGGGTTCCGCGATGATCACCAGTCCCTGAACTGCCATGGCCAGCCCGGCATCGAGAGTCACAAATGCGTCTGCCTGAAGCTGGGTCAGGGCCACGTATTCTGCGGCGAAGGTGTCTTCCCATCCGAGATGCTCGGCGAGCCTCCACGCGGTGCGCTGCAGGACGCGGTCGCCGAGGAGCCGGATCCGAAGGCCGCGGAGGTAGTCGAGCTGACGGTCGGCGTCGGCCTGCGTCACCTCGCCGCGCCGGACCGACTGGTACAGGAGCGAGAGCGCCTGCGAGCGAAGGAGCGTCGGCGCCACCAGGTGGTGTTCGTCGGCGATCGCCGCCCCGGCGCGGGCGAGATGGAGGGCCACATCCGGGCCAATCACAAAGCGGGTCATTGTCGCCTTCAGCCTGCGTCGCGGGGAACGAACATGATGACGGCGACGCCGAACAGGCAGATCACTGTTCCCAGGACGTCCCACCGGTCGGGCCTAAAGCCGTCGAAGATCATGCCCCAGGCCAGGGAGCCGGCCACGAACACGCCGCCGTAGGCGGCGAGAATCCGTCCGAAATGGGCGTCCGGCTGGAGCGTCGCGGCAAAGCCGTAGATCCCCAGCGCCGCGACCCCCAGCCCCGCCCACCACCAGTCCCGGCCCTCGCGGACGGACTGCCAGATGAGCCAGGCCCCGCCAATTTCAGCGGCCGCCGCCAGGATGAAGAGCATGATCGTTTTCGCGATAGTCACTTGATCATGATGGCACTGCCTTGCTGACGACAGTGTCGCGATGCTGGCACAGTCTCCTCGTTTGGGCCGCGCCCGGGTGGTGACCGCGGGCAGCCTTCGAGAAACTTGAAGCTTCAATAAAATCGAGGTACGATATTTCCATGACTCAGACTGCCGACCGGCCTCCGGTCCTCTTCCTTAGCCATGGAGCGCCGCCGCTGGCCGACGACGCCACGTGGACCCGTGAACTCAATGACTGGTCCGGCACGTTCGGCAAACCCAAGGACATCCTCATGGTCTCCGCCCACTGGGAAAATGCCCCGGTGACGCTCAGCGCCACCGGGCGCGATCCGGGGCTGGTGTATGACTTCGGAGGCTTCGCCCAGAAGTACTACGAGGTGGCCTATGACGCCCCGCAGGCGCCTGAGCTCGCTGCCGAAGTGGAAAAGCTCGTGGCCGCCCACGGCCACCATGTGGAGCGCGATGAAAGCCGCGGCCTGGACCACGGAGCCTACGTTCCGCTGAAAGAGATGTACCCGGCAGCGGACATGCCGGTGGTGCAGATGTCCATGCCGACCCTAAATCCGCAAGGACTGTTCGACCTCGGGGTCTCGCTGGGGCCCCTGCGGGAGCGGGGCACCCTGATCGTCGGATCAGGCTTCACCACGCACAACCTGCGCTGGTTCAATCCCGCCGGCGGACCGGACAGCGCTCCGCCCGCTGTCTCGAGCGAATTTGACCACTGGGCCGAGGAAGCCATGACCCGCGGCGACGTCGACTCCATCCTCGACTTCCTGAACAAGGCGCCGGCCGCCCGCGAAGCGCACCCCCGCAGTGAGCACTGGGCTCCGCTCTATGTTGCCCTCGGGGCCGCCTACGCTTCGGGAGACATCCAGGCCAAAACGGCGATCGACGGGTTCTGGTTCGGGCTGTCCAAACGCTCGTGGACCCTGACGTAAACACTGGGCATATGTGTCGCACGACGTAGCGCCACGCGGGCAGACTACGCGGCCGCCGCAGCGGCCGTGCTCAGCTCCGCCGGGCACGATGGCCGCACGTACGAGCTCTCCGGCGACTACGCCTGGGACTTCAAGGAATTGGCGTCGGCGGTCGCCAAGATCGCGGGCAGGGAAGTGGTCTACCGTCCGGTTTCGGCACCCGAGCTGGTTGAGGTGCTGAGCACTGCCGGGCTGGACGAAGGCACCGCAGGATTCCTCGCCGCCCTGGACGTGGACACCGAAGCCGGTCTGCTGGCTACCGTTACGGGCGAGCTGTCCGGGCTGATCGGAAGGCCGACGACGCCGCTGCTGCAAGCTCTGGAGGCCGTCGCCGCGAGCTAATGCCTTCGCCGAAGGGCCAGCAATGGGCATAATGAAGGCGTGGATTCTCTGCACGCCCCGGGCATAGGCGGCCAGCGGGTGCAGGCCTCACCTGATGGGTTCCGTGGAACCGCCAGCTGATTTCGGGCAGGCCGGTGACGGGGCGTGGACGGACGGCCCGCTGGTTCTCGGCGTGCCATGGGCATTCGAAGAGCGGTTGGTCAGGGCTGCCGCAGGGCTGGCCGCGATCATGGGGACGCATTTGATCTGCGCATTCGTGGACCCGGCAAGCTATCTCACGGAGTGGGAGCCGGCCGGTGTCGTGGACAGCAGTTCCTTGGATCCCGCCCGCAACGTGGAAGCCGAATTCCCCGCCTCTCAGCTGCTCGGCGGCCTCGAGGGCATTCTCGGGCCGCCGGGAGGGGCATGGTCCTTCAGGGTGCTGAACGGGGAAGTCGCGCAGGCGCTGGGCCGGCTGGCGGAAAGCACGGATGCAGCCGCGCTGATAGTCGGCGGCCAGCGGCCCGGGCGGATTGCCCGGATGAGCCGGCTGCTGGAGGGCTCGGTCAGCGTGTCCCTGACACGTCTGCAGGCCAGGCCCGTGCTGATCATTCCGCACCTGGGGCCTTAACCCGCGGCCGGCCATGCCGCCCGCGGGAATAGGTACGGCGCTCACGCCCTCCCGCCCAGCACCGGGGGATTCATCCGCTCTGGGTGAGGGCACCAAGCCCACGCGGTCCTATCGTTGGGCTATCGTCGGCGGAGGCCGCCCAGGCTGGCCCCGCCGGCGGAACTGCACCGGTTGCCACGCCAGCGAATCGAAGTGAGTGATGTCGGATCCAACCCACCGCGCAGCCGTCACGGCCGAGTCGCGGGCCCTCGTCATCGGCAGCGCCAGCTTCCTGGCCCTCGGCGTCGTCGCGTTCCTTCTGGTCGGGCGGGAACCTGTCCCGTTGTCCGGACGAGGATCGGCCGGTGACATGGCGGCCCTTGGCACCGCGGTTCTGGGGGCCGGGGCAGTGGTGGCCGGTTGCGTGCAACGCGGGCAGCCCTGGTCACTGCCAGCCCCGTCATCATCAGCCCTGGCATCATCAACCCCGTCATCATCAGCACTGTCATCATCAACCCCGTCATCATCAACACGGGGCAGCCGGATTCGCAGTTTCATCGACATCACCGGCCTCGCACTGGCCCACGCGTGCATCTTCTTGCTCGGCTGGCTGGCGCTTTTCGCGATCTTCCAGCAGGCGTTCGTCGGGGCCGTCCTCTATCCGGTGGCGGCGGCCATCCTCGTCGGGACCACGGGCGCCATCAGCGCCTACACCGCTTACCTCTCCGCGCTCAGCATGACCGCCTACCGTCTCTCCGCACTCCTCGCCGGATTCCTGGTCATTGGAATACTCACGAGCATGCTCACCGCTGAGAACCCGCAATGGTGGCAGGAGAACCTCAGCGCCCTCGGCATGAGCTCCGACGTTTCCGGGGTGGCGTTCAACTTCACCCTGATCGTCGCCGGCGTCGTGGTCACCACCCTGGCGGGCTATGCGACGACGACACTCGCGGCGACCGCGACCACCTCCGCGGCACGGCATCGGGTCGGGGTGCTCGAAGGCGGCATCGTACTCATCGGCGTCTTCCTCGCCGGCGTGGGACTCTTCCCCGTCGATGAGCGCTTCGGGATCCACACCCTGTTCGCTTCCGGCATGGTAGTGGTGTTCGCGTCCCTGATCGTCCGCATCCGGGCCCTGGTACCCTCTATCTCGGCGACCTTCGCTGCGCTCGGATGGGTCTTCCTGGCAGTCATCGTCGTCGCTGCCGTGATGTGGTTCCCTGTCGGCTACTACAACCTCACCGCCGTCGAGCTCATCGCCGCCTCGCTGGTCTTCGCGTGGCTCATCGTCCTGATCCGCAACCTCGCTGCCGTCGACGCCGACCAGCTCGACGAAACCCTTCAAGCGCGCCCGCTGTCACAGCGCGCCGGTCCGGCAGCCCGGCCTGCCCCAAGCGCAACAGACGGAACCCCGGCCGAACCGTGAGTGTTCTGTCCCCGCAATTGCAGCGGGCAGGCGTGAAGCTGCCCGTGCCCGGCGCTGCGCTCTACGAGTGGGTGGGTTCCTCGACCAGGGCGGTGGCGATGCTGTCGGCATCGTCAAGCGCGGCAAGGTAGCGTTCGGCGTCGAGGGCCGCGGCGCAGCCGGTGCCGGCGGCAGTGATGGCCTGCCGGTAGCGGTGGTCCACGGCGTCCCCGCAGGCGAAGACGCCGGAAAGGTTTGTGACCGTTGTGGGGGAGTCCACTTTGATGTAGCCGTCGGCGTCGAGGTCCACCTGGCCGCCGAGCAGTTCGGTCCGAGGTAGATGGCCGATCGCGACGAAGATGCCGGTGGCGCCGTGGTGACGGGTTTCACCGGTTCGGGTGTCGGTCAGGGTGACACCGGTGACCTTGGAGTCGCCGTGGATGGCGGTGACTGCGGAGTGCCACGCGAAGCTGATCTTGGGGTTGTCCTTGGCGCGCTGGGCCATGATGCGGGAGGCGCGGAGCTCGCCCTTGCGGACCACCACCGTGACGGTCTTCCCAAAGCGCGTCAGGAAGGTGGCTTCCTCCATGGCCGAGTCGCCGCCGCCTACCACGATGATGTCCTGGTCCCGGAAGAAAAAGCCGTCGCAGGTGGCGCACCAGGACAGTCCGTGGCCGCTAAACTTCTTCTCCTCCGGCAGGCCGAGTTCCTTGTAGGCGGAACCCGTGGCGAGGATGACGGCGGGCGCCACATGCGCCTCGCCGGCTCCGGTGACCACGCGCTTGAGATGGCCGGCGAGGCGTACTTCGGTGACGTCGTCGAACACCACCTGGGCACCGAACTTCTCGGCCTGTTGCTGGAGTCCGTCCATCAATTCCGGGCCCTGAATGCCGCCCGGGAAGCCGGGGAAGTTCTCCACCTCGGTGGTGTTCATGAGGGCGCCGCCGGCGGTGACGGCCCCGGCGATGACCAGCGGCTCGAGGCCGGCGCGGGCGGCGTAGATTGCCGCGGTGTAGCCGGCAGGGCCGGATCCGATGATGATGAGCTGTTGGGTGCCAGCGGCTTCGATGGCTGGCTCGACTGGGTTGTGGGGCATTGGATTACGCCATCCCTCCGGGAGAGCATGTGGCGTTCATACTTGCACACGGTCCCAGTGCCGTCCATCACCCGTTTCGGGTGACCCGCAGGCCTTCGCGAGGTGGCGCGGCGGCGCGGTGCGGTGAAGGGAGCGGCTAGGGGGAGCGGCTATGCGGAGACCAGCGTCTGCGTCAGAATCGTGCCGCCGACCCCGACCAGGACCGCGCCAGAACTCCCGACGACGATCCGGCTGGTTCGGGGCTTGGCGAGAAAACCTGTCACCTTTTTGAGAGCGCTGAGCACCAGAACGTACCAGGCCAACGCGATCAGTAGAAAAATGCCTGCCATCAAGGAGTGCTGGGCGAGGGGCGGCAACGGGGCAACAGTGAATTGCGGGAACAGAGACAAGTAGAAGACGGCGACTTTCGGGTTGAGCAGGTTGCTCACTACTCCCTGCACGAAAGGCGAACTCCCGCCGGGTTGGCGTCCAGAGCCGGGTGCCGCGGGCAGGCTGTCTTTTATGGGATCTCTGGCGAACGCCTCTGCGAGCGCCCGGGCACCAAGGTAGAGCAGATACGCGGCCCCGGCGATCCGGATTATGGTCCCAACAACCTCCGATGTCCCCAGCAGCGCCGTGACACCGAGCACGGCCAGCGCGGCAAGAATAGTGTTGCCCACCATGATTCCGGCGACGGCCGTTGCTGCGGCCCGAGGGCCGCGGGCCGCATTCCTGAGGACGAGCGCAAAGTCCGGGCCGGGTACCAGGACCACGACGAGGCAGGTCAGCACAAAGGCCGTTAGCTGTTCGACCATCTTGGTTTACCTCCGGGGATCGGGCTCTTGGTGGGACGTGAAAAACTGCCTTGGATTTGAGCCAGGGCAGTCTTCTAGGTTAGGCCATCCCAGGTGTGGCCAGCGTTCCCTGGGCTTCGGAATCATGGGGGCTGAAACCTCACCCGCCGGGAATGATTCGGACTTGGTAAGTGGCCGCTAGCGTGGCAACAACATCGCATTACGGTGAGCAATGGCGAGATATGTTCCAGCAGCGCCGTGCTCCTGCGTGCGCCTGCCCAGAGGAGGCGGCATGTCCGGCTGTGAAACGACCAGGGACGCGGCTCGCCGCGGGGACGGCCAACCATGAACTCTCCCAACGACGGCGACGCGCAGACGGTGCCGTTCAACCAAAGACTCGCTCTGCTGCTGGCGATGGCGATGTTCGTCCTCGTCGTGGATACGTCAATCATGAACGTCTCGATCTCCGCCGTGGTGAACGACATCGGCGCGACCGTCAGCGGACTCCAGTCGACAATCGCCCTTGAGGCGCTGGTCTCCGCCGCCTTCATCCTGATCGGCGGCAAGATCGGCGACCTGATCGGGCGCAAGCGCGCCTACGTCATCGGGCTTTGTTGCTACGCCGTCGGCGCCGTGGCGATGACCCTGGCCCAGAGTCTGCTCCCGATCATCATCTGCTGGGCCCTGATCGGCGGCCTTGGCGCCTCGCTGCTCCTTCCCGCCATGCAGTCCCTTATCCACGGAAATTTCGAGGGAGATGCCCAGCACCGGGTCTACGCCCTGGTCGGCGCCTCGGCCGCGATCGCTGCCGCCGTCGGGCCTCTGCTCGGCGGCTTCCTCACCACTTTCTTGTCTTGGCGCGTCGCCTTCCTGCTTGAGGCCCTCATCATCGCGGTCGTCCTATCCGGCATCAGGCTCGTCAAGGACGTGCCCTACACCGGGCCCCGGGAGCTGGATCTCTTCGGATCATTCCTGTCCATTGTGGGCATGGGCGGCGTCGTGCTCGGCATCTTGGTCTGGCAGGAAGGCGGCGAGGCTGTGGGCGCACTCCTGGCCGTTGGTGCCGTCGGGCTGGGCGGCCTGGTCTACTGGCTCGTTCAGCGCAAACGCCGGGACAAGCCGACACTGCTGGACCCAGACCTATTCCAAACCAAAACGTTCCGCTTTGGTGCAACGGGACAAATGCTCCAGCAGATCGCTCTGGGCGGCACCATGATCGTGCTGCCCATCTACCTTCAGATGGTGCTCGGATACAACGCGATGCAGTCAGGGCTGTCGATCGCCCCGCTCTCGCTGACCATGTTCGCGGTCGCGATGCTCGCCGGGAAGAGGTCCGGGAGGCGGCGCCCGGCCGGCCTCATACGGTTTGGGTTCCTGTTCCTGATTGTGGGTTTGGTGGTGCTGGTCCCGATCGTCCCGCGCGCGGACTCCGGCTGGTGGCTCCTGATCCCGCTGATCATCGCAGGATCTGGCCTGGGGCTGCTGGTATCCCAGCTCAACAACTACACCTTGTCCCCGATTTCGGACGAGCGGGTCAGTGAGGCCGCCAGCGTGAACTCGGCCGCGGGATCGTTCGGGTTATCGTTCGGGCTCGCGTTCGCCGGCGGCATCATGCTGGCATCGTTGTCGACCATCTTCATCGGCTTGTCGAATGCCAGCACGGTCCTCCCGCCCGACGATAAGCAGCAGGTCGCGACGGTACTGGAAGACGACGCCCAGGTGATGAGCGACGCGCAACTCCAGGAACAGATCGCCGGCCAGCCGGAGGACATCCAGAACGAAATCATCCGCATCAACACGGAGGCACGGCCCCTGGCCCTTCAGATCGCACTGTTCGTCCCGATCCTTGCCGGCCTCGCCGGGCTCGGCACCTCCTTCCGCATGATGCGGATCCCTGACCCCAAGCCGGCCGGCACCGGCGAGGGGAGCATCCTGGGCTGAGCCTTGTGCCGACGGCGGCCCAGACCCGATCTGCGCAGCATTTCCGCTCAAGGTTGCAGGAGGCTGTAGCCGACGAAGAAGGGCCCGATCGCTTGGGCGAGCGTTGCCGCTATCCTGCGTCCGTGGCGCTGCAGCCAGAATGGGTACACCACTCTCATGTGGTCGGTAAGGTCACCCGGGGCGGGTGAGGCGCTGCGGCTCACCGGAGGCACAGGATGGAACTGCGGCGGTCCGTCGGATTGCCTTGTACCCACTGAGAAACGGAGGTCATCAGTATGGCTGAGACACTGGATGAACTAGGGCCGGTGGACTGGCTCGTCGTAGAGTTCCCCGGGCCCGACTTCGGCAAGGGCCAGATCGCCCCGTTCCTGGAGGACCTGGTCAAGCGTGATCTCATCAGGGTGCTCGACATGGTGTTCCTGAGGAAAACCGACGATGGCACGCTCGAGACGGCCGAAATCTCCGACCTCGACCCGAGCGAGCTCGGCGAGGTGCGCACGGCCGAGGCCGACCTTGCCATGGTGCTCTCTGAGCAGGACGTCATTGACCTGGCCGAGACGATCGAGCCAGGCCACTCCGCTGCGGTGCTCGTCTGGGAAAACCTGTGGGCAGCTCCGTTCGGCTCGGCCGTCCGCAAGGCCGGCGGCCAGCTCGTGGCCAGCGGCCGGATCCCGACCCAGGCCGTCATCGCCGCCTTCGAAGCCGACGCCGAAGAAGCAAAGGAAGGAGCCTGACATGCCACTGGCAGCACGACGCAGGCGAAGGACCGCCGCCGCCGTCGGCGGGGCCGTTGTCGTCGCCCACGGGATAAACCGTCGCGGGGACCGCCGTGACGACCGCCGTGACGACCGGCGGGACGACCGCGGCGACCGGCGGGACGACCGCCGCGACTGACACCACAGAGCCGGCTCCCGGCACCCACGTGTGCGCATGACCCTTCTGGGGTCATGCGCACACCACAGTACGGAGCCGGCCGGGCACACGACCGCACCCTCCGAGAGCTATCCGCCCAGGCAAGCCGGCCGCGTCTTCGCGCACATCCGCACCTCTACCGGCCCGGCAGTCCAGCAAACGAACTGCCGCCCGATCCACGGCGCCACCGGCTTAGGCCTAATCTCCAATCTGCGCGGCATTCCCGCTCAGAGTTGCAGGAGGCTGTAGCCAACGATGAAGAGCCCGATCGCCAGCGTGACGATCGCCGCTATCCTGCGCCCGTGGCGCTGCAGCCAGTTGTAGAGAGTAGTCAAGGGTGCTTGGGCGCGCTCCGGTGAGTGTAGCCACACTGCGACGGGAATGACGACGGCGGATTGGGCCACGGCGGCGTAGGCGAGGACCAGCAGGCTCCCTTCCAGCGGCGGCGGTTCCTGGACGCTGATCACGGCGCCTGCCGTGACGGCCAGCAGGATTGCCTTGGGACGCAGGTTCAAGCCCAGGCCCAGGGCGACGAATTCCCACGGCCGGGCGGAGCGGAACCTCGACGTCATTTTGCCAAGCATGGCGTTGTCCCGCTGGCCCTTGCTCACGAAGAGGTACACGGAGTACGCAATCAGAATTGCTCCGATCACAATGGCAATCTGGGCCAGCAGTTCGTCCTTGCGAAAAAGCGGCGGCCGGCCGGGAAGGAATTGCAGCCCGACCGCCGACAGGCCCACCACCATGATCGAACCCGCCAAGCTGCCGATCAGGAAGGGCAGGGCGCCGCGGCGCGGATTTGGGGAGAGCAGAATCACTATCGTCACACTGACAGGCACGGTGCTCATCGCACCGGCGAGGCCGAAGAGCACCAGGCTGGTGATGGTGCTCAGCATGCGTCTCTCACCGGCCCCGCGCAGCACCCTGACGGCGCTTCATGGCTTCGGCGCACTGCCGGTGTCCGGGCGGCCCTGCCGCGGTCTGCCGCGGCGGGCCCGGATCGCCTCGTCCTCTTGTTTGAGCAGCATTGCCACATCCGTCTGGTCGCCTGTCAATGGCCGCCACCACGCGATCCTAGGATCGGAATCGAGCAGGATGGCGCGAACGAAGAGTGTCAGTGGGACTGCGAGGATGGCGCCAACAGGGCCCAGGACCACGGCCCAGAAGAGGACGGAGACAAAGGTCAGAGTCTCGCTGAGCGACACAGCGTTGCCCACGTACTTCGGTTGAATGATGGACTGGATGACGCCGTTGATCCCGCCATAGATGACGATGATGGCCACTACAGTCGGCCAACCACCGGTGAGGAATCCAAAGAACAGCGGGGGGACGATCGCGATGAAGTACCCGATGTTGGGGATAAAGCTGCAGATGAACGAGAGCAACCCCCACAGCAGGGCACCGGGGACTTGGAGGATGACCAGGACCAGCCAGTTGAACACGCCTTGGGCGAGCCCGAGGACCGTAGTGGCGACCATATAGCGGCGCACGCCGGTTCCGAAGACGTCAAGCGCGGCGACCAGTGCCGGTCGGTGGTAGTTCAGATGAGTCAGAATCACCGGTACGCGCGAGCCATCCAGTGCCATGAGGATGAGCATTGTCAAAATGATCACCAGGCTGGCCACCAGGCTCGCAAGGTTGCCCAGGAGGCCGCCGAGGAACCCGATGATACGGCTCGGAGTAAACCCATTCAGGACTTCCTGGGCTTGTTCAGGGCCAAAGCCCACAGACTCCAGCGCACTGGCAATTGTGGCGCCGAGCTGCTGCACTTGGGGGGCATATTGCGGTAGCAGCGCGGAGAACTGTGCCAGTGAGGCAATGAGGACCGTGGCGAAGGCGGTCAGCAACCCGAAGACGGCCGCGATGGTGGTCCCCGTGGCTATGCCCCGGGATATCCCTCGTCCTTGCATCCAGCGGCGCACGGGATGAACGCACAAGGTGAGCACGAACGCGAAGAACACCGGTGTGACAATTCCTCGCATCGCACCAAGGCCGAAAGCGACTACGGCCGCGCCGGCCAGGGCGAGCAGGATGGTTACGCTGCGGGGGAGGGCCGGACGTGGATCGGATTCCGATGATGCCGGCTCCATTGGGCCCTCCTTGGTTCAACCTGGTTCCAGAGCTTTAGAGGCGAGGAGACGTGCTGAGTAGTGAGTCCATTGCGGCACGCTCCCCGATTATTAGGGTTCCCCAATCTGAATCAGACGACTACTTTGCTCTTGATCCGGTCGAACTCCTCCGGAGAGATGGTTCCAGCGTCCATGAGCACTTTGGCCTTGGCGATCTCCTCAGTCGGGCTCGCTGCGGCTACTTGGCGTATATACGCATCGGTTTCGGCCTGGCTCTTGCGGGCCTGGGCCATTGACCGCTCCGCCATCCCCTTGCCGCGCGCAATCATGTACGCCAGCACGGACAGAAGGGGTACAAAGACCAGGAAGATGATCCAGACGACCTTCCACCAGCCGCTGAGCTCGTGGTCACGAAAGAGGTCTCCGATCACCATGAACAACGCCCAAAGGAAGGCGAAGAACGCATAGAAGATAAACAGCCACCAGAAAATTTCCCAAAAATTCTCGAAGAAATTCATTTTTGGCTTCCCTACTTTCATTTGGCGAACGTTGTTTGTGGACGGGGCTCTGCGCGGGGGGATTAGTTCACATGTCCAGGTTCCGGGTGGCCGATCTAGCACTCCACGTCATTCGAGAGGTCGCTGAGTGCGGCCTGCACGTTCGCGGCCTCGTCCCGCAGGGAGTTGACTGCTTGGCTCAGTGTCGCGGTGTCGGGGACGGCGCTGACCGCGGCAGCAAACTTCTGTTGGGCAGACTTGACGGCATCCACCCGCTTTTTGGCCGCGTCACCGGCGGCATTAAGGAGATCGTCATAGGCTTTCCTGACCTGATCCCGGGCCGACTGAGTCTGCTCCACTGTGACACCCGGCTTGAGCGTGTCCTTAAAATTCGTCAGCGATGCGGAGAACGCATCCGCGGCAGCGCAAACCGGAGAGACGCTCTTAGTCTGGCTGGTCGCGGGGCTGGTGCTTGGGCTTGTGGTGCTGCAGCCGGCGAGTAACGCGATGGCTGCCCCCAGCGCCATCATCCGCGCCAGGACTGGTTGTGGTCTCGACATTGCAAAGCCCCTCTCTCCGTAGGCTTGCGCTCCTCATGGGCTGACGCCTGGCGGCCCAATCACTGGCAGGTACCACCAGTGTTGGCTTCGGACAACGCAGGCGCGTCACCCGCCGCGGGTGATCCTGCGGGCGGCGCCCGGACCCTCCCACAGCTGGCGGAATCACCCCCGGGTGATGATGTGCGGGCACGGAACGCGTGGTGGACTTCTATCCAAAAGTGGAGGAGGACGCCATGTGCCGTTGGCTCGCGTATTCAGGTTCGCCCGTGAAACTTGATGATCTTTTGTACAAACCTGTCCACTCGCTCGTCATGCAGAGCAAACATGCCCGTATGGGAGTCGAGACGACCAACGGCGATGGCTTCGGTGTTGGCTGGTATGGATCGGAGCCGACTCCCGGGGTGTTCCGCAGCACCGAGCCGGCCTGGCACGACCGCAATCTCCGCGAATTATCCGCGCTGGCATCGGCCGGCCGCGTTTTCGCACACATCCGCGCCACGACCGGATCGGCGATCCAACAGACAAACTGCCATCCGTTCCGGCACGGCCGCTGGCTGTGGATGCATAACGGGCTCATCACGGATTTCCCGACGGTCAAGCGCGACTTGGCCTTCGCCGTCGAGCCGTCGCTGTTTCCGTTAATTGAGGGAGCGACGGACTCAGAACTGTTCTTCTACGTCGCGCTCACCTTCGGCCTGGAGCAGGACCCGCGTGCTGCGGTCGCCTCCGCGGTTGGACTGATTGAAGACGTCGGAAAGCGCCACGGCATCCAATACCCCATCCAGATGACTGTGGCAACCACGGACGGCGAGAGCACGTGGGCATTCCGCTACTCGAGTGAAGGCATGTCGCGGACGCTGTTCCACAGTGCCGACATCTCCACGCTTCGCGCCCAGTACCCGGACAACTCCATGCTCCAAGAGCTCTCCTCCGACGCGCGCGTGGTGGTCTCCGAGCCGCTGGGGGACCTGCGGGGGGCGTGGAGGGAAATACCGGAATCGACGTGCCTCGTGGTGCACGGAGGCGGGGAAGAACTGTTCCCGTTCTCACCGACAGCTCCTTAAGCTGTAATGCCGCCGGCCGCATCCTGCCCGGCCGGCCCGCCGAAAAACAGGACACTGTGAAAGCGCAGGGCGCTCCTGATCTGGCGTCAGCCTCTCAGCAGGCGCGAGCCCTCAGGGGGAATGCGTGCCCTCAAGGGAGACGGAGTGTGGGATTCGGCTCGTCCGGGGGGCCACCCGCGCTGGCAGGCTTTGCTGGGGCGGCCTCCGGGGAACCAGCCGCACTGGCCGGCTCTTGGGGAGTCCCTGTTGCGGACCCCGCCGTGGGCCGTGGGGCGGGCCCCATGGCGGGCACGGCGACAGGTTCGGTGACGGGTTCGGAGACGGCTGGCTCGACGCCTGGGCCTGAAGCAACGGCGGGGCGGCACAGCAGTTCTATCAGGAGAATGGCCAGCACGGCCAGGACCGCCGTCCAGATGGCGACGGCCGCCGTCGGATCCTGCCAGAAGATCAGTACCAGCACGGCGATACCGACAACTACGGCTTCCAATATCCGCCGGTAGCGGGCCAACCAGAGTTGCCACGGTTGGGCTTGGCCTGCTCCGACCTTCCCGGTGATGTAGTCTCCCGCACTCGCCAGGCCGTGCCGGACAAACTCCGCCGGACGCGAGTGCCCGCCCAAAAACGCGGCCAGGGCGATGATGAGTCCCACCACGAAGACGAGGCGCAGACTGGTGCGCAGCGGCACCAGGAATGTCTCGACGAGGTTTTGAGCCGCCGCCGGGGTGACAGAACCCGGCGGAATCGAGTTGAGGAGGACAGCGCGCCCGATGACAAGTGCCAGGGCCAGTAACGCCATGGCTATGGCCACGGCCAAACCGACACCGCTGGTGGTGCTCCGTTTCCGGCCACGTGGAGCCACAGCGATTGCGCCTACGGCGGTAATCACCGTCAGCCACGCCAATATCGGGGCGGTCGCATCCAGCGTTCTGATGGCGTTCGTGGCCCGGACCAGCTCGGGCGACTGGAACAGGGTGATCTGCCTGTCAATGTCCGGGATCCTGGCGGCGATGCCGACCCCCTGGGCGACGAGGGCGGTCTTGACCCGGGCAACGATTTCCTTGGTTGAGATTGTCACCGTACCGCTTTGATCGATACTGACGGCGCCGCCCGTGCTACCGGTCGCGAGATTCACGATGCCTTGGTGCGCCACCCGGTTGACCTGGATCCAAAGATCCTGGAACTGCGGTGTGGTCACGAAGTTGGACACGGTGGAATGGATGAGGTTCTTGGTCTGCTCCGCAATCACTGGTGCGAGCCCGGTGATCACCGCGGCCACGCGCGGCGCCGTCTTACTGATTTCGTTGAGCGCATCCCGGGTGACGGCCTCGAAGTCCACGGAGTCGGTGATCTGTTGGGTGACCTTGTCCGCGATCTCGGCCTGGATCGCGGGGTCCGACGCCAGGGGCGCCACCATTGCCACGTATCGATCGGTGTCCAGGATTTCACTGCGCAAATACATGGCAGGCACGGCGGCGAAGGCCAGCACGGCCGTCAGAACCACCAGCACGATAGCCACTATCCGGCGAGCCAGCCCCTGGTGGCGTGGTCCGGAGGGCCTCGGTGGGGCCTGTGTGGCCTGCCTTGCGTCGTCCCGCTCGCGCTGCAACCGGGCAACTTCTGCCCGTAGCCGCAGTATTTCTTCCTGTTCGGTGCTGCCGGAGCTCGGGGGCTGTTCTTGGAGAGACATGGGGTACCGCCTAGGTAGCAACTCGTCGACCCGGCCCGATGTACCGCGATTGGGCACTCATGACAATTTTCATTGTCCACGCGGGTCGTTCGTGCAACCCCACCCACACCGGGTGATCTAACCCTGCGGACAAGGGCCCGCAGCGCCTATGACGGCGCTGCGGATCGAGACCCGCAGTGTCGACTGGCCCACGGCATTGCCGTCCGGCCTAGAGTTCTGGTTGTCCGCCGCTTCATTTCCCGCCGAGCTGCTTCCAATGGGCCTGCATCATCCGTTTCGGGTGATAGCGAGGGCGGCCTAACTTCACAGGCCCAGACGCCGGCCCGCCGCGAAAAAGGCCACCTTGGCGACTAATAGGAGGGCCCCCAAATCAGCAATCATTTGGACCGAAACGACCGACCGCGCCAGCTGACTCACCGGTGTAATGTCGCCGAACCCGACGGTGGCAAAGGTGGACGTAGTGAAGTAAAGGGCGTCTGTTTTGGTGAGCGGATGGCTAAACGACGCCGGGTCTGTCAACGACA
Source organism: Arthrobacter sp. 05T420 (assembly GCF_056396305.1). Taxonomy (NCBI): domain Bacteria; kingdom Bacillati; phylum Actinomycetota; class Actinomycetes; order Micrococcales; family Micrococcaceae; genus Arthrobacter; species Arthrobacter sp. 05T420. Next base: position 189,447 of record NZ_JBFTLG010000004.1, read on the forward strand.
GAGACATGTAAAGCAACGAGAAAAGACACAGAAACATGAGCACGGCCTCGACTACGGTCACGGCCGCCCGGAGCTGGGGGATGTGCGCTGCAAGAATCATCCGCAATTGCAGGGACAGCGCGGCGAGAAAGACTAAGACGATAGCAGCCAGACGGATCCATGCGGCGGCCGGATTGGCCTCGTTGAATCCCCCTACCGGAATAACGTAGTAGAGGCTGAGGATTAGCACCGTAAATGCGGCCAGCCGTATTCCCGCCCAAATAAGGACCTGCCTCCGGCTGGCTTTGTCGAGGTCATGGAGGAAAATCGGGTCCGGCTGGCTTCCGGGCTGCGTCGCCATGCCTGATGATACCCCCGGCCCCGCAATTCACGCCGCGCCGTAGATGGGGAGTACCGGCCGCCATTTGGCCGCACCACGCGGAGGTGCACAAGGGGTCTTTGCGCCCTGTTTGGGCCCTTTTGAGTCGGCCTAGCATGTGGTACGTGGGAGAAATGCCAAATGTCGGATGGCTGCCTGGTCCTCAGTTCAAGATCCGGCCACCCTTGCGCGGCCTTGGAGCGTTGGAGCGTCCGCGTCTGGAACACGCCTTGTCCGCGTCCGCCGATTCGCACCGCCTGACGCTCGTCGCGGCGCCGGCTGGCTACGGCAAGTCCACGTTCTTAGGAGACTGGGTCCGCAACTGCGATCTGCCGTGCGCCTGGCTGTCCCTCGATCGGTTCGATACCGAACCGGCCCGGCTGTTTCACGGGGTTGTCGGGGCAATCCAGCGTGCGGCCAGCACGTTGCCCCTGCCGGGCAGCGATGCACTGCTGGCCCTTGACCAGGGCCTTGCCCATGACCGGGCCGCCTCCTACGACCTTTTGCTCCGGGCCCTCGAGGAGTTAACGGAGCCGATTGTCCTGGTAATTGACGACGTCCATTTGGCCGGGCCGGGGCTGGCGAACGGAATCGTGGGGGTGCTCGCCGCGTCGGCACCCCCATCATTGCGGCTGGTCCTCTCAGGACGGGGCCATACGTCCATCCAGCTGGAACGGTTCCGGTACGGCGAGGGCCTTGGTGAACTGCGGGCCCCCGAGCTTGCCTTCACGCAGGAGGAAGTCGCACAGTTTGCCTGGTCACTTGGACAGGACGCGGCCTTCGACGCCGGATCCCTCTGGACGATGACTGCCGGCTGGCCGGTCGCCGTGCACGCGAGCATCGTCTCGCTGGCGCAGTCCGGCAACGCGCCGGTCACGACGGCGCCGGGCGCCACGGCTAAGCACGTACCACTGGCCGACTACGTCGCGGAAGAGATCCTCGACCAGCTCGAACCGTCGCTGGCGGAGTTCATCTTGCGAGCCACTACCTGCGACTGGCTTGGCCGCCGACTCGCCGTCGAACTCTACGGCCGGCCCCACGGCGGCGTGCTGCTTGAGGAATGCCTACGCAACGGCCTGTTCATCGAGGAGCACGATTACCGCGGCGGTGAATCGATGTACCGCTGGCATTCCCTCTTCGCGGCGCAGTGCCGGCGAATCCTCGAGCGGCGCGACCCCGTCCTTGCCGAGCGCCTTCACCGCGTGGCGGCGCGGTACTACCAGGACGCCGACGTCGTCGAGTGCGCAACCCAGGCGCTGCAAGGGCGCGCTCCACGCCAGGCCGTGATGTCGCTGGGAGCGCACTGGCTCGACTTCGTTCTCGGCAATGACGCCCAGAGTCTCGAAAGGCTGTGCCGGGACCTCCCCACGCCGTGGAATGAGGACCCCGAGATATTGATGATCAGATCCGTCTGCCGTGAACTTGCCGGCGACGGCACCGCGGCATCCGAGCTCACCGATCGGGCGCTATCGCGGACCTTTGTCCTGGACGCGCTTCGCCGCCGGAGGCTTGAGGGTTGCCGGGCCCACTTCGAACGGACGCCTGGCATCGGCCGGACGGATCACCACCCCGCCCCGGCTGAGGCCGGCCGGCCGGGCAGGGACGTTTCGGCAGACGGCCACTCCGCCGCCAGTTCGTCAGGACTCTTCTTACTCGCCCAGGCGGAGTTTCGGCTGCACCGCACCGGCGAACTGGCCGCTGCCCTGCTCCAGGCGGCCGGCGGGACCGGCGACCCGGAGGAGTTGGAATCGATTGAAATCTGCGCCCAGGCCGATCTGGCGTTGGCTTTTGCCGGAGCCGGTGATCTGGTGCACGCTTCAGAGCATGCCACGCGGGCGGTGGAACGGGGAGACACGCTCGGCTGGAGTTCGCAGGAGCGGATGGCTCCGGCCTGGCTGGCACGCGGAATGGCGTGCTACTGGAATGACAACCTGGCAGCTGCGCAAACCTACCTGGCGAAGGCCCAGAAATTGGGCAGTGACCTCTTCCCGTCCGGGCCGCTGAGTGTCATTTATCGGGTTCTGACTGACTGTGCCACTGGCGATCCAGAGCGGCTTGCCGAATCCAGCTCGGTGCTGGAGTCCTTCCACGCACGTGGGCTGTACAGCGTGTCATGGAATGCCTTGCACACGATTGCCGTGGCGAAGGTCGCTGAAGCCCAGGGCGACTTGGACGGTGCGTTGGCGGTCGCGCAACCCCTGGGCGCCGGCGGGCACGGGGCACTGGTGGATACGCTGCTGGCGGAGCTGCTGCGTCGCGGAGGGGAGATCACCGCTGCCCAACGCTGCACGGAGTCACTGGCTCATCGTCGCGGCAACCCGTATGTCGACACCTGCGCGAGCCTGACTGAGGCGCTTGTGGCGCACGGAACCGGAGACACCGCCGCGGCGCATGAACGGATTGAACATGCGGTCCACCGGGCCGAGCCAGGGTCCGTCCTGCGCCCCTTTGCGGAGCGGAGGGAGGAACTCGCAGAATTACTCGCGCAGCACGCTGTCTGGGGCACCGCCCACGAATCCTTCATCGCAGCCCTCATGGCACGTGACAGCCAGGGCGACGCGCGGCTTCGGACACAGTCCTACTGGAGCCTGACGGAGCGTGAACGCGAAGTCCTGGCCTACATGCGTTCCATCATGACCGCGGCTGAAATCGCGGAGGCGCTGTACATTTCGGTCAACACGGTCAAGACGCACGAACGGTCCATCTACCGGAAACTCGGGGCCGGGAGCCGGCGCGATGCCCTCAAAACGGCAGCCAAACGCGGCATCGTCTAACCCCACGGACGGACGCGTCCGGGGCCAGGAAGTTCACCCGAACCGGGTGAGGCCAAGGGTGGGTCAGGGATCGACACTGGTGGTAGCCGTCAGTGATTTCCGGCTCCCGGCGGACGGTCCCCTTAGGAAAGATTCTCCAGTGATGAGAACAGATCAAGAGCAAGGTAGTCCGCTGAGGGCCGGAGGCCTCTAGGCACCCCATGGCCGTGGTGAAAGTCTGGAATCATGACAAATTCGGATCCTTTTGTGATTGTGGTCGGGTTTGACGGCTCCAAGCAGTCGCGCGGCGCCCTCGACTGGGCCGTCGACGAGGCCCGGTACCGCGACGCCGAGCTGCGGATAGTCACTGTTTGGAGCAAGGCGCCCATGGCGTGGTACCCCGCGCTGCTGGAAACCGCCGCAGGGGAAGTCGTGGCGGAAGCGTCTCCGGAGCAGCAAGCGGAGGCCCTTTGCGCTGAAGCGGCGAAGGTTGCGGAGGGCGTGAACGTGGTGACGCGGACCGTCCACAGCGACTCAGCGGCATCGGCAATTCTGGACGCCGCTCGGGAAGCCCATCTGGTGGTGGTCGGCTCCCGAGGCCACGGCGGTTTCGCGGGCCTGCACATCGGATCGGTCTCTGCCCAGGTGGCCGGCCACTCGCCGTGCCCGGTCTTGGTGGTCCGTCCGATACTGTCCTGAGTCTCCGGCTGTCAGCCTGCGGACTTTCGGCAGCGGTGACCACTAAATGCCAGCGCAGGCCGGGAGCGCTATCATCGGCCCATGACTGTCCTGGACTGGCTGCTGAATTCGGATCCGTCCCTGCGGTGGCAGGTGCTGCGTGATCTAGCCGGCGCCCCGCCGGAGGCGGTTGCCGCCGAGCGCGCACGGGTCGCAACCGAGGGGTGGGGTGCCCGCTTGCTCGCATTGAGGGACGACGACGGCCAATGGGCGCACGGCGCGTACTTCCCCGCCGACGTCGCCATCGCCGACGTCGAACGTCCCGCAAGCGACAGCGGGGATGACTCCGGCGGTGACGAAGGCTGGGACCGCGGGCCCCAGCCGTGGACTGCTACGACGTACAGCCTGCTCCTGCTGCGTGACTTCGGGATCGATCCGCGCAGTGAACCGATGCGCCGGACAGTGGATTTGGTCCGGGACAACTGCCGCTGGGAGGAAGGCGGTCAGCCGTATTTCGGCGGCGAGGTGGAGCCGTGCATCAACGGCATGACGGTGGCGCTCGGCGCCTACTTTGATCAGGACGTTGACGGAGTCGCCTCCCGGCTTATCAGCGAGCAACTGGACGACGGCGGCTGGAATTGCTGGGCGGAGTCCGGCGCCGTAGTGTCTTCGGCCGCCACAACGATCAACGTGCTCGAGGGCCTGCTGGCCCATGAACGGGCTACCGGGGGCTCAGAGCAGTCCGCGGACGCGCGGCGGCGAGGGGAGGAGTATCTGCTGGAGCGAGGGCTGTTCCGACGCAAGAGCACAGGCGAGGTCATCGACCAGGCCTGGCTCAAGTTCTCCTTTCCGGCCCGCTGGCACTACGACGTGCTCCGCGCCCTGGAGTACTTCCGTTCGGCAGGAGAACCGCCGGACCCGCGCGTGGCCGAAGCCATGGAGCTGCTGCGGACCAAGCGGCAACCCGACGGGACCTGGCTGCTCGAAAACACGCACCCCGGGAAAGTCCATTTCCCGCTTGAGGATGGCGATGGCCAGCCCAGCCGGTGGAACACTCTTCGGGCGCTGCGTGTCTTGGACTGGTACGAGGGCGGGTCCACTGTGTGAATGAGCCGGCGCGAATTGGGCCGAGTGAATTACGGTTTTAGGGCAGGACCTTGTAGAGGCCGATGACCGTCTCTTCGGGCTGAGCCGTGAAGCCGCCCTCGATTCCCTGTTGCATCCGGGGCATCAGGATCGTGTCCCGGAACTTCTCCCAGCTCTCCTTCGAGTCATGGACCGCCAAGATGGTCCAACCGCCTTCTGACGGCCCGGCGGCGTGGAAGATTTGACCCTCCGGCAGGAGCCCCTCGCCTGGATGGACCGCCGCCAGCGACGCCTCGTACTGCTCCTTGGTGCCTCCCCGGAAAAAGTGCACGATTCCGTAGGGCGTGGTATCCATGGCTACTCCTAGGCTGGGGTGGGACTGACAAGGCCAGTCGTAGACTCCACCGCCGGGCCTGTCAAGGGGCTGATGCCTTACGCCGGTGCCTGGTGCCGCACTCCGGCGCTGGCCTCGGCGTTGAACCCGAGATTTCGGGACACCGCCCTGGCCGTTGCCTGGACTGCCGGCGCCAGGACGTTCGGGGGAGTCGCGCCGTCGGGTACCACTATGGAAAGCGCTGCGACAACGGCCCCCTGGGCATCGAAAATGGGCGAGGCCACGGACACGGTGCGGGAGGGCGCCGACCTTCTGATCATGGCGACGCCCGTGCGGCGCACGTCGGACAGCGTGCGTCGGAGCTGCCCCTCCGGCATGGCGTCCACGCCGGCCTCCTCATCAGCGGGTTGCTTGATGACGGCTTCCTGGAAGGCCGTGTCCGCGCCGGCCAGCAGCACCAGGCCGACAGCTGTGGACCGAAGAGGGGCCCGACCGCCCACCCGGTAGGCCACCTCGGTAGCCTGCTTGGACGACAACCGTTCGATCAGCACGGCCTCTTCCTTGTCGCGCACCGCGAGGAGGACGTGATGGCGGGTTACTTCGAAAAGATCCTCGAGATAGGGCAGCGCGATTTCCCGCACGCCATGGCCGCGGGGCGACAGCGATGCGACTTCCCACAGCCGTACCCCCACGACGTAGCGCCCGTCGTCGAGCCTTTCCAGCGCACCCCAGGCCACCAGCCGGGCAATCAGCCGGAGCGCCGTCGGCGCCGGAATGTCCGCGTACCTGGCCATTTCGGAAAGCGTCAGAGCGCGACGCCGGTCCGTGAACACTGCCAGAAGGCTCAACGCACGGTCGATGACGGGTTCGCCCTGCTTCGGCCGCTTGCCGCGCGCAGGTGCGGGGGTTGCGGGCCCGGCGCTGTCGGGCTCCCGTTCCGGGACTGCTGTCATCTCAAACCGTTCCTCATTCGCCGCCAGTGACCCCCACCACAGTAGTGTTTCGTCCAATGAAACTCCTAGCTGATGTTTCATAGCCGCGGCACTGTTGCGGTGGGGCTTCATCTGCGCCGGCACCGGTTCACACGGACTCAGTCACCCTTCCCCCGGCCAGGCTGCCGAGGAACTTGGCGCTCTCCTTCGGGGTCCGTTCCTGCGTGGTCCGGTCCACGGCGATGAGGCCGAACTTCGGCCCGTAGCCAAAGATCCACTCGAAGTTGTCGAAGGCTGTCCAGGCGATGTAGCCGCGGACGTCGATGCCGTCGGCCAGGCAAGACTCCACGCCGGCTACCGCCGTGCGGAGGTAGGCCAGCCGCTGGGCGTCGTCGTCGGTGGACAGGCCGTTCTCTGTGACGATGACAGGGATGCCGGCGATGGCGGCTGCCTCCCGGATGGTCGCTTCGAGAGCCTCGGGGTAAATTTCCTCGCCCATCTGGTTCGTCGCGGCTCCCTCGGGGACCGGCGCCAGTCCGTCCGGACCGAACACCGTCCGGCCGTAGGTCTGGATCCCCACGAAGTCGTCGTCGCGGGACGCCACGAGGAAACGTTCGTTGACCTCGTGACGGATCCTGTCCGCCCGGTCCTGGCCGCCTTCGGCTGCCTGGATGTCGGTGTTGGCCAGGGTCCACCCGACCGGGAGCTCCGGCCGGATCGCTTTGATGGCGGCCCGGCCCTGCTGATGTGCAGCGAGCTTGACGTCGAAGCCGGCCTCCGAGACCGTGAACTGGAAGGGTGCCACCCGGCTTGCGTCGATCCCGAGCCGGTCTGCTGCGGCCGCCCACAGCGGCACCTCTGCCCTGCGTTCGGGGGCCTCGCCGCCCAGGCCAAGCTCCTTGAGCAGCCACGGGAGGTTGGGCTCGTTGAGGGTGCAGGCGACGCCGATGAGGTCGCCGAGGTGTCTCATAGCCCGGTCACAGTAGCGGGCGAACCGTTCGGGGGTCTGCGGGTCCTCCCAGCCGCCGGCCGCCAGGAGCCATCTGGGCGAAGTGAAGTGATGGAAGGTGACCACCGGGGTGAGCCCGTGCTCATGGCAGGTCTCCAGCACACGGCGGTAATGGTTCAGTTCCGCCACCGAGAAGTAGCCTTCCTCGGGCTCGATGCGGGCCCACTCCAACGAGAAGCGGTAGCTGGTGAAACCCAGGCCAGCGATCAGGGCAATGTCCTCGCGGTATCGGTGGTAGTGGTCGACGGCGTCCCCGGACGGTTCGGCGAAGATCGTTCCGGGGAGCCTCTCCAGGAACCAGCAGTCACTGTTGACGTTGTTTCCCTCGACCTGGTGGGCTGCCGTGGCGACGCCCCACAGGAAATCGTGCGGGAAGGCAAAAGAGTCGGTCATCTGGTTCCTTTCGATCTGAGCGCCAAGCGACTGTGCGTGGGCTGACTGTCCATCCTCCGCGTTCAATGGCAGGGGAGGGACGGTCGTTTTCATTGGTTGAAAGGCTCGTCCCTAGACCACGCGGACATTGCGCGTCTGGCCGGCCCCGTGCGGAGTGACCCCCGCCACAATACCTTTCCAATCAATGACATTCTCGTGTTTCCGTTTGAGGCGCCGCCGTGATCCTTGAGTGAGCCGGTCACCGAGACCCATCGAGGCGAGGGGCACCGGCGCAACGGCCCGGAAGCCGGTCACGGACGATCGGCATACAGGCCGCCAGGCTCCTCCGGATGTTGACCCCGTTAGCTTAGAAAGAATGCGAAGGCGCACTACATGAAACTTCTGAACTCCACCGCACGACGGAGCGCGGCCGTTCTGGCCGGGGCGCTTCTGCTCAGCCCACTGACCGCCTGCGGCGGCGGGACCCAGGCGGCATCCGCCGTCAATAAGGACACCTTGACCATCGCAATCGACAGCGACAGCGCTTCCTTCGGTTTCGATCCACTGCGTGTCGCCGACGCGCAACGGCAGTTTTTTGAAGGGCTCTACGAAAACCTCATGACCCTGCAGCCGGACGGCTCCGTTGGACCGGGCCTGGCCAAGGAGTTCAGCTACAGCGTGGACAACACGGTGCTGACCCTGACCCTCAAGGAAGGCGTCACCTTCACGGACGGCGCCACCTTGGATGCGGCACTAGTGAAGGCAAACCTGGACCGCCGCAGCGACCCCGCACTCAGTGCGTACTCCGCAATCGCCAAGGGCGGAGCCCAAGAAATCACTTCGGTGAGTGTTGTCAGTCCCACGCAGGTGGCCATCAAGTTCGCCAAACCGCAGCCAGGGTTCGAAAAGAACCTCGCCTCCACCATGGGCATGGTTGTCGGTAAGAGCGGTGTTGCCGATACGGCCAGCCTCGCCAAAACCCCGGACGGCTCCGGTCCCTACACGCTCGATGCCTCCACGGTTAAGGGCAACAAATACGTCATGGTGAAGAACGACAAGAACGCCGACGCCGCAGGCTACGCCTTCAAGAAGATCACCTTCAGCGTCATCCAGGATCCGCAGGCGCGCGCCAACGCTCTCGTCTCCGGCCAGGCCGACGTCGCCATGCTCACGTCCTCCACGGTGGACTTCGCAAAGTCCAAGGGCCTCGGCGTTTCCCAGATCGGTGGAACCCTGCACACCATGGTTTCCTTCGACAAGACCGGGAAGACCGCTCCCGCCTTTGCCAGCGAGAAAGTCCGGCAAGCGTTCCAGTACGCCATCAACCGCCAGTCACTGGTGGACGCACTGCACAAGGGTGACATCGCGGCCTGGAATGCACTTCCCAAGGATTCCGCGGGCTTCACCGACGCGCTGAACACCAAGTTTGCCTACAACCCGGCGAAAGCCAAGAGCCTGCTGGCTGACGCCGGCTACGGTAGCGGCTTCGAGTTCACCATTGTTGCCAGTGCTGAAACCCAGACGGACCTGCAGGCCGTCCAGAAGGATCTGGCCGCCGTCGGAATCAAAATGAACGTCAAGATGGCTTCCTCCACCGATGAAGCCTTCGCGGCCGTCGCAACCACACCCCTTGGCTACGCCGCGCTCGGCTGGGACAACCCTGTGGGCCTGATGTACGGCGTGGTTCTGAACGGGTTCACCAATGTGCAAAAAGCCTCCGATGAGCAACTGACGGCCGCTACGGGCGAGGCCGCAGCCGCGAAGGACGACGCCGCCAAGAAGACCGCCCTCACCAAGCTCAACACACGCCTGGTGGAATCCGGCTGGATGATCCCGCTCTACGAGTCACTCACCAACCAAGGCTACAACACCAAGAAGGTTCAGCAGGTGGAGTTCGCAGGTTCGAACGCATACCCGCTTCTCTCGTCCTACGCACCGGCTAGCTGATCACTGACCCTGCCGGGCGGCCCTTGTGAACTTCGCAAGGGCCGCCCGGCAGGTCCTGACCGATGGAGGTCACCATGGCACTATTCATCACCAAGCGCCTGCTGATGGCGCTGGCCACCGTGCTGGTGGTTGCCGTCCTGGCATTCCTGCTGGTTCACGCGATGCCCGGCAGCCCCGGCGCGGTGTCGCTGGGCGCCGGCGCGTCGCAGGAGGCCATTGACGAGGTCAACGCACGGCTTGGCTGGAACGATCCGCTTCTCACCCAGTTCTTCCGCTGGCTCGGCGACGCCGTACAGGGCAACCTCGGTTCGTCGCTGATCGATGGCCGGTCGGTTAGCGCTGACCTGGGCAACAGGCTTCCGGTGACGGCATCACTGGCGGCCGGCGCCACCGTGCTGAGCGCGGTCGTCGGCATCGGCCTGGGCGTGAGCGCTGCGGTCCGCGGCGGCATTGTGGACCGGATCGTGGGCGGGATCTGCGGCCTGGCCGTGGCCCTGCCTGCCTTCTGGATCGGCATCATCTTCGTGTACCTGTTCGCCGTTCAGTCCTCGGTCTTTCCCGCCACCGGGTACGTGCCGTTCGAGGTCTCACCGCGGGACTGGGGCATGTCCCTGGCCCTGCCGGTCATCACGCTTGCCGTCGGCGGCGCGGCCTTCATCGCGCGCCAGACCAGGGCCTCGATGCTTGATGCGCTGCAGCAGGAGCACATCCGGACGCTGCGTGCCACGGCCACCCCCACCTGGAAGATCCTTTACATCCACGCCCTGCGCTACGCCAGCCTCCCCATTGTGGCTGGCATCGCGCTGCAGTTCATCGGCCTGTTCGGCGGCTCGGTCATCGCGGAGCAGCTCTTCGCCATGCCGGGTCTGGGCCAGGCCGTCCAGACCTCCGTCAGCACCCACGACGCCCCCGCCGTCCAGGGCGTGGTGGTCATCGCCACCGTCGTGGTGGTGGCCGTGAACCTCGTGCTGGAACTCGCCACCAAGTTTCTCGATCCGAAGTTGCGTGCCTCATGATCCCCAACGTCGCCCCCGCCCCTGCCGACAGTGCGCCAGCCACGGCTGCCGCAGCTATTCGGTCCAACGCCGGTCAGCGGACCGCCTTTAGCAAAGTTTCCGCAAGCCGGCTCTTCGCCTCGCCCGGGGGTGTGGCCGGCGTCCTATGGCTGGCAGCCCTGGTGGTAGCCTCGCTGACTGCCCTGTGGTGGCTGCCCTATAAAACGGAGGACCAGGACTTCACCGCCGTCCTGTCCGGTCCCACCGCCGCGCACTGGCTCGGCACCGACGAGCTCGGCCGGGACCTTCTTAGCCGCATTTTCGCTGCCGCCGCAGGCACGCTGGGAACCTCCCTGATCACAGTAATTGTCGGCGTCGGGCTTGGAACCGCCCTGGCGATGGTGGCCGCCGGCGGAGACCGGACGGAAGGAGCGATCAGCCGCGTCACCGAGATCATGATGTCGCTGCCGGGCACCGTCATCATCCTGGCGGTCATCGGTGCCGTGGGAACCGACATCCCGCTGATCATGGCCATCCTGGGCGTCCTCATCTCCGCCGGCATCTACCGGGTCATGCTGGGCCAGGCCAAGTCGCTCCAGTCTCAGCTGTACGTGGACGCCGCCAGGGTGGACGGCGTCAGCACCCTGGGGATCAGCCTCCGCCACGTCTTGCCCGGACTGACCAACACCGTGGTGGTCCAGTCCGCCCTCATCTTCGCCGTCGGCATGCTGATCCAGGCCGGCCTGGCGTTCATCGGCTTCGGCCCGCCCATCCCGCAACCCAGCTGGGGCGGCATGATCCAGGGCGCCTCCCAGCACGTCTACGATGCCCCATGGCTGATGGTTCCCACCGGCGCGGTCCTTGCCCTGACCGTCCTGGCCGCCAACGCGATCGGCAACGCCCTGGGGAAGGCGCCGAACGCTGGCGTCTCGCACCTGCCGTCGGCAGCAAGGCGCCGCCAGCGTGCGCGTGCTGGTGCCGCGGGAAGCGCCGAAGCGGCCGGCTCCGCTGCTTCGGTGGCCGTCACGGGAGCCATCCCGGTCAACGGCCACCTGAGCGTCCGCGGACTCACTGTAGGGGTCGACGGCGGGACTCCGCTGGTCACGGGCGTCTCGTTCGGCGTCGAGCAGGGAACCGTGCTGGGCCTGGTGGGGGAATCCGGCTGCGGCAAGACCATGACCGCGCTGTCGCTGCTGGGACTGCTGCCCGCCGGGGTGTCCGCCACCGGCGGCCAGATCCTGTGGAACGGCAAGAACCTGGCCGCCGCCACGGAACGAGAGATGGAAGGCATCCGCGGCCGGGACATCGCCCTGATCTCGCAGGAACCCATGCGGGCCCTGGACCCCATGTTCACCGTGGGTTACCAGCTCACCGCGGCCATCCGCCGGCTGCGGAACGTGCGCAAAGCCGAGGCCCGTGCCGAAGCCGTAAGCCTGCTCGAAAAGGTGGGCATCGTGGACGCCAAACGCATCCTCAAGACCTACCCGCACCAGATCAGCGGCGGCATGGCCCAGCGCGTCGCCATCGCCCTGGCACTGTCCGGCCGGCCCCGGCTGCTGGTGGCTGATGAACCCACCACAGCGCTGGACGTCACCGTGCAGGCCGAAATCCTCTCGCTGCTGCGTTCCCTGGTGAAGGACACCGGGATGTCCGTGGTGATGGTGACGCACGACCTCGGCGTGGTGGCGGACATCTGCGACAACGTCGCCGTGATGTACGCAGGCCAGGTGGTGGAAAGCGGCCGGACCGCCAATATTCTCGACAACCCCCGCCACCCTTACACCCTGGCGCTTCTGGCCGCCGACCCGCACGCCAACACCGCCGCGGACATGCCCGAACGCCTGGCCACCATCAGGGGACAGGTTCCGCAGCCAAAGGACTGGCCCACCGGCTGCCGCTTCATGGCGCGCTGCCAGTTCGCCGGCTCCGCGTGCGCGGCACCGGTGCCGCTGCTGTCTTCCGGCTCCGAGGACGGACTGGTCCGCTGCGTCAAGGCGGACGAACTGGCGGTGGAGGGTCTGGAATGGCTTGCCACCGAAGTGCCCACCCACCGAGTACTGAAAATCGTCGAAAAGGACCTGGCATGAGCATCGAGACGGCAGAACGGCAGGACACGGCGCCAGTTGCGCCGGAGCAGCCCATGCTGGAGGTCAAGGACTTGGTGGTCCGGTACGGCCGCGGCCGGAAAGCGGCAGCGGCCCCGGCAGCAGTGGACGGCGTCAGCTTCACCATCCGTCCCGGCGAGACGGTAGGCCTGGTAGGGGAATCCGGCTCCGGAAAATCCACCATCGGCAAGGCGATCCTTGGCCTCCAGACGAGCGCCGGCGGCACCATCAGCTACCAGGGCAAGGACATCACCCACGCCGGTGCGGCAGAGCGCCGCGCCCTCGGCGGTGAACTTCGGGCGGTCTTCCAGGACCCCAACTCCTCGCTGAACCCGCGCCAGAGCATCGGTGCTTCGCTGGCGGAACCGCTGCGGATCCGCGGAGTTGACGCCGCAGTGGCGCGCGAGAAAGCCGAAGCCATGCTCGAACGCGTGGGGCTGCCCCGCGAGGCCGTGGACCGCTACCCCAGCCAGTTCTCCGGCGGCCAGCGCCAGCGGATCGTCGTTGCCCGAGCCTTGATCTGCGAACCGAAGCTCGTGGTGTGTGATGAGGCCGTCAGCGCCCTGGATCTCTCCACCCAGGCCCAGGTGCTCAACCTCCTGGCTGACCTCCGCGACGAGCTCGGCCTGAGCTACCTGTTTATCGCCCACGACATCTCGGTGGTCCAGTTCCTGGCGCAGCGCGTGGTGGTGCTCTACCGCGGCCAGGTGATGGAAAGCGGGCCCGCGCCAGCCGTCACGGAGTCGCCCAGGCATCCGTTCACCCAGGCCCTCGTGGCTGCCTCGCCCGTGCCGAGGCCCGCGGAACAGGCCGAGCGGAGGATGCTGCGCGAATCCCTCGGCGTCCGCACGGCCGCTGCAGTGGCGGCGTCGCCGGGGGGCTGTCCCTTCAGCCAGCGGTGCCCGCTCGCCACAGATCTGTGCACCGCCGAGCGTCCGGCCCTCCGCCGGGTGGGAGCCGCCGACGTCGCGTGCCACTACGCCTGACCCCGCGCAGCGGGGCGTCAGTACCGCCTCAGCCAGTTGAGCCCAACTTCAGGGAGCTTTCCCCGCATGAACCAGCCCACGCACCTTCGGACCGATCACCTCAGCGAAGCCTTCGGAATCACCAACACGCTGCCCAAATTGAGCTGGACCCCGCCCCGCGGCACGTTCCGGCAGACCGCCTACCAGCTGACCACGAGCAACGGCTGGGACACCGGGCGCGTGGACGGCGGCACCCACGGCTTCGTGCCCTACGTGGGGCCGAACCTTGGTTCACGGGACCGCTTCGACTGGACGGTCCGGACCTGGAACGTGGCCTCTGACGGTACCGAACTTCTCTCAGCCTGGTCCGAGCCGATGGCCGTGGAACTGGGCCTGCTGCATCCCACAGATTGGACCGCGCGGTGGATCGGCCCCGACGAACCGGCGGTTCCGGAACCAGGGGAGCGCCCCGGCTATGGGCTGTCCAAGACCTTTACGTTGGACGCCGCACCGGGTTTTGCCCGCGCCTATGCCACAGCCCACGGCATCTATGAGTTGTTCATCAACGGCGTGCGGGTGGGGGACCAGCAGCTCACACCGGGCTCGACGAGTTACCACAGCACGCTCCAGGTGCAGGCCTTTGATATCGCCGGCCTGCTCCGGCCCGGCGCCAACACCGTCCGGGCCGTCCTCACCGACGGCTGGTACCGCGGCACGTTCGGGTACACGCGCGACGCCGACATGTACGGAACGCAGACGGCCTTCCTGGCTCAGCTGGAACTGGAATCCGGCGGACAACGGACGGTCATCGGCTCCGACGGCTCGTGGCGCGTTTCCGCGACGGAGATCGTTAGCGCCGATCTTATGGCCGGCCAGCGGGTGGATTTCCGCCGCAACCAACAGAGGTCCGGGCACGCGGTCCTCCGCGACGGCAGCTTCGCCGCCCTCACCGGCCCGGTGGCACCGCCCACGCGCATCGTGGAAGAGCTCAGCCCGGTTTCCATCACCCGCCTCAGCAACGGCAACCAGATCGTGGACCTGGGCCAGAACATCAACGGCTGGATCCGCCTGAGCCGGCTTGGCGCCCCGGGCAAGACTGTCACGCTGGTCTACGGCGAAGCCCTCGGCGCTCACGGCGACGTCACCCAGGACCACCTCCGCCCCCATGATTTCCGCAATCCGGGGCAGTTCCTCGGCGCCGGACAGGTGGATTCCGTGGTGGCCTCGGGAGCCCCGGGCGAGGTGTTCGAGCCGCGCCACACCACCCATGGCTTCCAGTACATTTCGGTGCAGGGCCTGGACGCAGACCTGGAACCGGCGGACATCGTGGGCTGCATGGTCCAGACCGAGCTGGAACGCCTGGGCACCTTCAACTGCAGCGACGATCGACTCAACAAGCTGCACGACATCGTGGAGTGGAGCTTCCGCGGCAACGCCTGTGAAGTTCCCACCGACTGCCCGCAGCGGGAAAAGGCCGGCTGGACCGGCGACTGGCAGCTGTTTGTGCCCACGGCCGCCTACCTCTTCGACGTGGCAGGATTTACGGCGAAGTGGCTCAGGGACGTCCGCGCGGACCAGTGGGACACCGGCGTGGTGGCTAACATCTCTCCCTCGCCGGGACCGGAGGTAACCAGTGCCGAATTCACGGCCTTCACCAATGGGTCCTCGGGGTGGGGGGATGCGGTGGTCATGGTGCCCTGGGAGATCCATCTCGCCACCGGTGACATCGGCATCCTGGAACAGAACTGGGAGGCAATGGAACGCTGGCTTGGCTTCGTCCGCAGCACCGCTGAGGGCTACCGGCACCGGGCCAGGGCGGCGGCGCACGCCACGCCGGAGCCGCACGAGCAGTATCTGTGGGACACGGGCTTCCATTTCGGGGAATGGATGGAACCGGATGGCCCGGCGCCGGACCTCTTCGCCTCCCGGTCCGCCGACAACGGCATCGTGGCCACCGCCTACTACCGGAACTCCTCCGCCATCATGGCCAGGATTGCCGCCGTTCTGGGCAAGGGGGACAAAGCCCGGGAACTTGGGGAACTCTCCGAAAACGTCCGCCGCGCCTGGCAGCGGGAATACCTGCGGGCCGACGGAACAGTGGGAAACGGGACAGTGGGGAACGGGACAGTGGGGAACGGGACAGGGGCCGACGGAACAGCGGGAAAAGGAAGAGGGGACGGCGGCACGCAGGCCAATTGCGTGCGCGCGCTGGCCTTTGACCTGGTTCCGGACAGCGGCCGGCAGGCGGTGGTCAAGCAGCTGGTCACGCTCGTCCGCGACGCGGGCACGCACCTGGGCACCGGTTTCCTGGCCACCCCGTACCTGTTGCCGGTGCTGGCCGAGAACGGACAGCCGGACCTCGCCTATGAACTGCTCATGCAGGACTCCGAGCCCTCCTGGCTGGTGATGGTGGACCGCGGTGCCACCACCATGTGGGAAGCCTGGGACGGACTAGGTGCGGACGGAACAGCGCGCCAGTCGCTGAATCACTACAGCAAGGGCGCCGTTATCTCGTTCCTGCACCGCTACACCGCCGGCCTGCGCCAGGCACCCGGGAGCGCGGCGTACGAACGGATCATCATCGAGCCCCGTCCGGGCGCCGGGATCACCTCCGCGGCCACGACGCACCGCGGCCCGCAGGGCCCCATCGGCGTCGGCTGGGCAATCGACGACGGCGAGATCACCCTCATTGTGACCGTCCCGCCCGGCACCACAGCGGAAGTCCGCCTCACCGGCCGGCCGAACGCCGTCGTCGGGCCCGGAACCCATACCTTCACCGCCCCAGCCGGCGGCGATGACCACCAGCCCCGACTTGCAAGGAGTGCATCATGACCCCGGACGCCGCCACAGCCACAGAGACCGCCCCCGTCGAAACAGGGCAGGCGGCAACGGCCGGGCTGCCGGCCCCGGCCTTCCCGGCGTTCCTGCCCCCGGGCACGGCCGACGTCGTGTCGGAAAACTCTGCCGTCCACCGTGAAGTCGGCTATGCAATCGCCATCGGATTCCGCCGGCTCGCCATGGACATCTGGCTGCCCCGCAACAATGCCGGGACGCCGGTGCCGCTGGTTGTGTGGATCCACGGCGGCGCCTTCCAGCTGGGGGACCGCCGCGAGCTGCCGCCCACCTTCGCCCCGGACTCAGTTTTCCGGCTGCTGAACGAGGCCGGCATCGCCTGCGCCAAGATGGACTACCGCCATGCCCTCGAAGCGCCGTTCCCGGCCCAGCTGCACGATCTCAAGGCCGCCGTCCGGTACCTCCGCGAACACGCAGACATGCTGGGGATCGACGCCGGACGGATCGGCGCGTGGGGCGAATCGGCCGGCGGGCACCTGGCCGCCCTACTGGGACTTACCGGCGCCAGGGAGGACCTCGAAGGTGGCCTCGGAGTCCAGGGGCATTCCAGCGCAGTAAGCGCCGTCGTCGACTTCTACGGGGTGTCCTCGCTGCCGGACATGCCCGCCATGAACATCCCCCCGGGAATGATGGCCGGACCGTTGAGCGCGGCGGTGCCAGACGGCATGACCCTCGAGCCCGGCCCCATGCTGGTGGGCGGCACCGCCGATCCTGCCCTACTGGCCGCCGCGAGCCCGCTGGACTGCGTGACCGCCGACGCACCGCCGTTCTTGCTGGTCCACGGCGACAGCGACGGCCTGGTTCCGCTCTCCCAGAGCGAACTGCTGGCCGCCGCGCTCGCTGAAGCGAACGTCCGCCACGAACTCATCCCCATCCGGGGCGGCGATCATTGCTTTTTCGGCGCGGAGGACCAGCTGGAGCGGATCCTCGGCTCAGCGGTGGACTATTTCGCCCGAGGCTTTAGAGACAGGCCCAATTTTCGGCGGTAGCATTCCCGCATGGCTATCGCACGGTTCCCAGGTCTCGTCATTGATTGCCCCGACGCTGGCGCCCTCGCGGGCTTCTACGGTGCCCTGCTCGGCTGGAACGTGAAGGACGACGGCGACTGGGCCGAGATCCGTCCTGAGGACGGCAGTAACTGCATTTCGTTCCAGCAGGTGGACGGCTACCGGGCGCCGGAGTGGCCGGGCCAGGAGGTGCCACAGCAGATGCATCTGGACTTGATGGTGCAGGACCTGGACGAGGGCGAGAAGGTCGCCGTCGAGCTGGGGGCTACCAAAGCGGACTTCCAGCCCGGCACCACCTTCCGGGTCTTCCTCGACCCGGCAGGCCACCCCTTCTGCCTCTGCGTGGACTAAGGCTTCTTCACTGACCAGGCACTTCGTCGTGCCCGGTCAGCCTCGGGAGCAGGAGGGCGGCCGAACCCGCCGGCTCTCCTACCCGGTTTCCAGTCAATGAAACATCGCTAGCGGGCCCAGTGCCGTTCCCGGGACGCTGGGGGGAGCCCAAGTCTTCCCCTTCGTGACGAATCGAGCCGACGTTGACTCCCAACACCCTGCGTTCCCCGTTCCAGGACCACGCCCGCGCGGGAGCCGCCGTTCCCTCCGCGCCCCGCTTTGAACACCATGAGGAGCCCTTCGGCATCGGCGAGGACCGGCCGAGGCTTTCCTGGCAGGTCGCCACCGACCGGACCGGCTGGGTTCAGACCGCCTACGAACTCCAGCTCGGCCCCGATCAGGCCAGCCTGACAAGCTACGGCCGCACCGAGACCACGGAGCAGCTCCTGCAGCCCTGGCCCGCGCCGCCGCTGCAGAGCCGCCAGCGCGTCGCCGTCCGCGTCCGCGTCTGGGGCGACGACGGCGACGCGCCCTCCGAATGGAGCCCCGTTGCCTACGCCGAGGCGGGATTGCTAAACGCGTCCGACTGGCAGGCAGCCATGATCCGCCCGGCCTGGGAGGAGTCCAGCGACGCCAACGAGCCGGCAGCGCGCCTGAGCCGGACGTTCGAAGTGGGCGGGCCCGTGGCGTCCGCCCGGCTCTACGCCAGCGCCCACGGCGTCTACGTGGCGCACGTCAACGGCCGCCGCGTGGGCCGGGACATCCTGACCCCGGGCTGGACCAGCTACCACCACCGGCTGCGCTACCAGAGCTACGACGTCGCTGAGTATCTCCTGCCAGGCACTAACGTGATCGGCCTTGAGTTCGCGGACGGCTGGTGGCGCGGCAATCTGGGCTTCCAGGAGAAGCGGAACACGTACGGCAACCGCACCGCCGTGATCGCCCAGCTGGAAATGACCGACGCCGGCGGGGCAGTCAGCGTGATTGGCTCGGATGCGTCGTGGCTGGCCGGGCGGGGGCCGGTGCTGTCCGCAGACCTGTACGACGGCGAAACTTTCGATGCGCGGCTCCAGAACCGCGGCTGGGCTGAGACCGGAGCGGAGACCGGTGTGGGCACCGACACGCTCCACCCCGCCGTCGTGGTTGACAGCTTCGATCCCGCAGTCCTGGTCGCACCCGACGGCCCGCCCGTCCGTGCCACCGACGAGCTGCCGGTCAAAACCGTGCTGGGAACGCCCTCGGGCAAGACCATTCTGGACTTCGGCCAGAACCTGGTGGGCCGGGTGCGTTTCACTGTAAGGGGTGCGACGGGCACTGAGGTGGTGCTGCGGCACGCCGAGGTTCTGGAGCACGGCGAACTCGGCGTCAGGCCGCTGCGCGTCGCCAAGCAGACCGATCGCTACATCCTGCGCGGCGATTCGGGCGCCGAAACCTGGGAGCCCGAGTTCACCATCCACGGGTTCCGCTATGTGGAGGTGAGCGGCTGGCCCGGCGAGCTGGACCCCGAAGCTTTCACCGCCGTCGTGATCCATTCCGACCTGGTGCGAACGGGCACCTTCGGGTGCTCCGATCCGATGCTGAACCAGCTCCACGCAAACGTGGTGTGGGGGATGCGCGGGAACTTTGTCGACGTGCCTACGGACTGCCCGCAGCGCAATGAGCGGCTCGGCTGGACGGGCGACTTCCAGATCTTCGCCGCCACCGCGTCCTTCCTGTACCGGATTCCCGGATTCACCACATCCTGGCTCAAGGACCTCGCCGCGGAGCAGGGGACCGACGGGCCGCCGCCGCTGGTGGTCCCGGAAGTGGTGGCCGAAAAGCCGCCGTTCCCGGACCGCCCGGTGATGGCCGCCTGGGGTGACGCCGCCGTACTTGTTCCCTGGGTGCTGTACCAGCGCACGGGAGACCTCGAGTTCCTCCGCCGGCAGCTGCCGGGAATGATGGCCTGGCTGGAAGCCGCGGCCCAGGCCGCCGGGCCGGGACTGCGCTTTGAGCAGGGCTTCCAGTTCGGCGACTGGCTGGACCCGGCCTCACCGCCGGACTCGCCCGGCGATGCGCGCACCCCGTGGCAGCTCGTGGCGCAGGCCTACCTGGCGTACTCGGCCTCCGTGGCCGGCCAGGCGGCCGCTCTGCTGGGAAAGGACACGGGAGCGGAACGGCTGCGCGAGCTGTCCGCCCGGTCCCGGACGGTATTCCGGGAGCTGTATGTTGACGACGACGGCCGGCTCCGGCCATCCACGCAGACGGCCTACGCGGTGGCCCTGCGTTTTGGACTCCTCGAACCGGCCGAACACGCCGCCGCGGGCGCCCAGTTGGCCGACACCGTCGAAGCCGACGGCTACCGCATCGCCACCGGGTTCGTGGGAACCCCGCTGGTCTGTGACGCGCTCAGCGATGAAGGCCACGCGGCGGCGGCCTACCGCCTGCTCCTCCAGACCGAGTGCCCGTCCTGGCTGTACCCCGTGACGATGGGCGCCACCACCATCTGGGAGCGCTGGGACTCCATGCTCCCGGACGGCAGCATCAATGAGGGTGAAATGACGTCCTTCAACCATTACGCCCTGGGGGCGGTGGCCGACTGGATGCACCGCAGCGTGGCCGGTCTGGCACCGGCTGAACCCGGGTACCGGAAACTCGCCGTCCGGCCGAGGCCCGGCGGGGGACTGGCGTGGGCAGCTGCCCGGCACGAGACCCCTTACGGTGAGGCGGCGGTCCGGTGGGAGCTGGACGGCGACGTGTTCTTGCTGTCCGTGTCGGTCCCGGCCGGCTGTACTGCCGCGGTGTACCTGCCAGACGGCGGGACCACCGGCGTCGAGGTCGGTTCCGGGACGCATTCGTTCAGCTGCGCGGTTCCTGCAGACACGGTTCCTGCAGCCGCAGCCGGGGGCGCACGCGAGCCGGTGTTTCAGCCATGAGCCTGGACGTGGAGCTGGCCGATCTTATGCACCATGTGGCTGACGCCGGCTCCTTCGCCGATCTCCTCGCCGATCCGGCCGGGATGCAGCGGCTGGAGGCGTTCAGCGGTGCGGATCTGCCCTACACGGCCCCTGCCGTACCCATCCGCTCGGTGGATGCGCCGGGGCCCAACGGACCCGTGCCCATCCGGATCTACGGCCCCGGCCTCCTTCCCTTTGACGGTGACCGGTGCTCCGCGGCGGCGGATGCGTCCGGTGCGGGGCTGCCCGGCCTGGTGTGGCTGCATGGCGGCGGTTTCGCCGGAGGCACGTTGGAGATGCGGGAGGCCGACCAAGTCGCCCGGGAGCTGGCTGACCGGACCGGCGGCCTGGTGTTCGCCGTCGACTACCGGCTGGCCCGCGACGGCGTTCACTTCCCGGTCCCGCACGAAGACGCGCTCGCGGCGTGGATCTGGGCGGAGGCCCACGCCGAGGGCCTTGGCGTGGCGCCCGGAGTGCTCTGCCTTGGCGGGGCCAGTGCCGGCGGGAACCTCGCCGTCGGCGCCGGGATGTATCTCAAGGACGCCGGCCTGGCACTGCCCGCGAAGCTGCTGCTGGCGTACCCGTTCCTGCACGCTGTGCTTCCCCCTCCGGATCCGGCCGCGGTGCCCGACGGCACGGTGCTTTCCAGCCTGCCGCGGATCCTGCGCTTCACCGAGGACGACTGCCGGGCGATGGTGGAGAACTACATCGGTGGCCCAGCCGGGATGGCGTCCTCGTATGCCCTGCCCGGCCATGCCGATCCCTCGGGGCTCCCTCCGGTGGCGGTCATCGCCTGCGAATACGATGACCTGCGTCCGTCGGCTGAGCTCTTCAGGGAATCGCTCAGCGCGGCCGGCGTTCAGGTGGCCTTCCGGCTGGAAGCGGGGGCGACGCACGGGTACCTCAACCACTCGGCGGCGCTGGGGATCGTGCGGCAGGGACTGGCATTCCTTGCGGCGGAACTGGCCTCGGCAAAGCCCTTTCAATGATTGAAATCCGTGGTTTGCGCCGGCCCGGTGATCCGACAGTCTTAGGGGAGACGCCGGGCATCACGGAACCGGCGCAACAGTGAACGGGCGCAGGACAACGGATGGAGTCGACGATGACGGAAGGTCGGGTGCTGAGCGGCATCGAATTCGCCCGCGCGGGCAACGACCGTTCCCGCCCGCTGCTGGTGGACCTCTACCTTCCCGGTCCTGAGGCCGGGGCGGCTCCCCGGCCCGCGGTGGTCCATTTCCACGGTGGCGGCTGGCGCATGGGGGAGCGGTCTTCCCTGGGCCCGGTCCTGGACCGATTCGGCTTCAGTCCCTTTGAAACGCTCACTGACGCCGGATTCGTGGTGGCATCTTCCGACTACCGGCTGAGCCAGGAGGCGCACTTCCCGGCCCAGCTGCACGACGCGAAGGCCGCCGTCCGCTGGTTGCGGAACCATGCCGCCGACTACAACGTGGACCCGGACCGGATCTACGCGTGGGGCGACTCCGCGGGCGGCCACCTCGCCAGCCTGGTAGGACTCGCCGCCGATGCCGATGCCGATGCCGATGCCGTCGATGCTGACGCCGCCGTCGCGGCGGTGGCGGCCTGGTATCCGCCCACGGACCTGGTCCGGATGGCGGAACAGAGCCTGCCCGCCGCCGTCGCCCGGGCCGACGATCCCGGATCCCGCGAGGAACTCCTCGTTGGTGCCGTCCTGGCCGATGAGCCGGCGAAAGCGGCGGCGGCCAGCCCCATCAGCTATGCCAGCCGCTCGGCGCCGCCGTTCTTCCTGGCCCACGGAACCGCCGACCGCTTTGTTCCGCCCGCCCAGTCGCGTTCGCTGGCTGCCGCACTGGAAGGCGCCGGCGCCGCCGTCGAACTTCTCCTGATCGAGGGCGCGGACCACATGTGGATCCTCCCCGACCACAGCCAGGCTGCGGCCGAAAAAGCGATGGCGGCAACCGTCTCCTTCTTCCTCCGGCAATCCGGGCCCCCGGACACCCAGGCCACTTGACCGGCCACTCCACCACAGCACTCCACTAACCCGCCCGCCTGCGCAGGTTCCCAAATACAGGTCTTCGACCATAGGGCCTCTCATTGCCGTGCCCACCTACCAACCCCCGCCCGCTCCGGGCGGCACCAGAAAGGCCCACCACATGCAGTACATAGGCTTCAATCACGACGGCGGCGTATGGGCGGCTGTCCTCCTCGGCTCACGGGTGGTTCCGCTGGCCCCGGTTCCTGACTTCTGGGCCGATGCCGCCGGTTGGCAGGAGAAAGCACTCTCCCTGTCAGCCGAGGCGCTGGCGGATCTCTCCGGTGACTCGGCCGGCTCGCTGGATCGGGCCGACGTCACCGAGGTCCCGCTGGTGCCGGCCTCGGCCCGGGTGATTTGCGTTGGCCTGAACTACAAGGCACACGCCGCGGAAGGCAGCTTCAAGGACCAGGAACTGCCTCCCCACCCCACACTGTTCGGGCGCTGGACGGCGTCCCTTTCGGTGGGAAACGTGCCGGTCCCCGTACCCGTGGGCGAAGACGGCCTGGACTGGGAAGGTGAAGTGGCCGCCTACATCGGCCAGCGTGTGGAAGCCGCCGACGAGGCCACGGCCGCAGATTCGGTCTTCGGCTACTCCACCTTCAACGACCTCACCGCCCGCCGGGCCCAGAAACTCACTTCCCAGTGGACCTTGGGCAAGAACGGCGACTTCAGCGGACCTCTTGGCCCGCTGGTCAGCCGTGATGAAGTGGGGGACTTGCGCGACGGCCTGCAGGTCCGGACCCGGGTGAACGGCACCGAAGTCCAGAACGGCAACACCAGGGACATGGTTTTCTCCGTCCCGGCGATCATCGCGCTGATCAGCCAGACTTTCACCCTGCACCCAGGCGACGTCATCGCCACCGGCACCCCTGAGGGAGTGGGCTATGCCCGGACCCCGCAGTGGCTGCTGCAGCCCGGGGACACCGTTGAGGTGGAAATTGACCGATTGGGGACCCTCACCACGCCCATCGGCACACCGGACCTCAGGGCGAGGGCCTGATGACCACCATCGAGAACGCCTCCCTGGAGGACCTGCCGGAGGAAATCCCGGTCCTGATTGCCGGCGGGGGGCCCAGCGGGCTGTTCCTGTCTTTGGACCTTGCCCGGCACGGCATCCCCAGCATCGTCATCGAACCCCGGGCGTCCATTGATCCGGACAGGCCGCGGGCGAAGACCACCAACGCGCGCACCATGACGCACCTGCGCCGGCTGGGCCTGGCGGACACCCTGCGGAACGCGGCGCCCCTGCCTGTCTCCTACGCCCAGGACGTCATCTTCTGCTCGGGGCTGACAGGAGACGCCGGGCGGGAGATCACCCGGTTCCGCCAAGCCTTCCAACTGGTTCCCGGCCGCTACGAACAACAGCCCGAGTGCGGGCAGCAGGTTCCGCAGCCCGTGATGGAAAACGTCCTGCGCGACGCCGTGGCAGGGTCTCCGCTGGCCACCCTGCTGACCGGGCTGATTGTTGGCGACGTTGACTACGGCCGCCGAAGTTCCAGCCGGGACATCCCGGGTCCGCACAGCCCGCGAGCCCGGGTAGATGTCTCCGACACCAGCGGACGCCGCCGCGCCGTCGCGTGCCGCTATCTGGCCGGAGCCGACGGCGGATCCTCCGCCGTCCGGCGCAGCCTTGGCATCAGGTTGGAGGGCGGCTCAGCGGAACTGTCGAACATCAGCGTTTTGTTCCGTTCCCGGGACCTGGGCGACGCCATCACCCTGGATCCAGCTGTGCAGTATTGGGTCCTGGGTCCGGGCGTGGCCGGCATGGTGGGCAGGATGGACCTCGAGGGCACCTGGTGGGCCATCATCCAAGGCGTGGACGGGCGTAAGTCCTTCGACGCCACCGCCCTGGTGCGCTCACTGGTGGGGGCCGAGGTGGACCTTGAGATTCTCGCCACCGACCCCTGGACGGCCCGGATGCTGCTGGCCCCCGGCTATGGCCGCGACGGCGCATTCCTTGTGGGCGACGCCGCGCACCTGAACCCGCCCTGGGGCGGCCACGGCTTCAACACCTGCATCGGCGACGCCGCCAACCTGGCCTGGAAGATCGCCGCCGCCCAGGAGGGCTGGGGCGGCCCGGCACTCCTCGGTAGCTATGAACTGGAACGGCGCCCGGTGGCCGAACGGACCATCCGGGACGCCGCCGCCAACGGCCAGGCTCTCGCGTATCACTTCGCGGACCCGGCCCTGCGCAGCGGCGGAGTTGCGGGCGAGGCCGCGCGGGTCCAGGCAAAGGAGGCGCTCGGGGTCAAGCAGAGCGAATTCGATTCGCTGGGACTGGTTTTGGGCTACGAGTACTCTTCCTCACCCCTCACTGTCCCGGACGGCTCGCCCGTCCCGGCCGAGGACCCCATCCGGTACGTGCCCTCGGCCAGCCCCGGCGCGCTGCTGCCCCACGCCTGGCTGGACCGCTCGACGTCGCTCTACGACATCCTTGGCCCCGGCTTCACGCTGCTCGTCGACGCCGGGAGCCTTGCCGGCGTGCCCGCACAGGAGGTCTATGAGCCGGTGTTGGCTGCCGCGGCCCGGCACGGCATTCCGGTGACTGTCACCGCCGTCGGGCCTTCCGACGGCGGGACCGCGATGGCCACGCACTGGCAGGCCGCCGCGGTGCTGGTCCGGCCGGACCAGCACGTCGCGTGGCGGGGGACCGACCCGGCGGAGGCCGCCGCTGCCATTGGCGTAGCCGCCGGCTGGCCTCTGGCCACACCATCCGAAGATCCAGACAGGAGTTCGCGTGTCCGAGCCGTCATTCCGTGACTATCTCTACCCGCCCGACCACCCGAGGGTGGCGCAGATCCGCGGCCTCGATGCCAGGGGCTATGCCGAGGCGGCGAAGACCGACTCCTTCGCGGGTCCCATGATCGAAGCCTGGGCCGCCCAGTATCCCGAGCCCTTCACGGGGGTGACCAGCGACGGCGTCCTCCGGCCCGGGCTGTATGCCCTCGAGCCGGCGCCGGCGGGGGAGGAGGCGCCCGCGGCAGAGATGACAGCCGCCGCCCGGGACCTGTTGGCCGGTCTTACCCCGGCCCAGGCACGGCGGCTTCGCTACAGCGTGGACGCCCACGAATGGCAGAGCTGGGCCAACCCGGAGTT
Source organism: Arthrobacter sp. 05T420 (assembly GCF_056396305.1). Lineage (NCBI taxonomy): Bacteria > Bacillati > Actinomycetota > Actinomycetes > Micrococcales > Micrococcaceae > Arthrobacter > Arthrobacter sp. 05T420. The sequence continues at coordinate 215,217 of NZ_JBFTLG010000004.1, forward strand.
CATGCAGCATGACACGGGCCTGCGCTTGGACGAGCTGGCGCCCGACATCCGGCAACGGATTTTGGCCGTCCTGGCAGCGAGCCTGAGCCCGGCCGGGTACGGGCTGGTCCGGAACCTCATGCGGATCAACGGATTCCTCGGCGACCTCGTGGAGCTGCCCGAACTCATGAACGAGTACAGCTACAACTTCGCCCTCTACGGTGAACCGTCGGAGAGGGCCCCGTGGGGCTGGCAGCTCTTCGGGCACCACGTGGCGCTCAACGTCCTGGTGGCCGGAACACAGCTGGTGGTCTCCCCGGTATTCATGGGTGCTGAACCGGACGTCATCGACGCCGGACCGCACCAAGGCGTGGCGGTTTTCAAGGAGCGGATCGCCCTGGCCCGGCGCCTCATGGAATCGCTGCCCGGGCCGCTGCGGGAGAAGGCGACACTCTTCGCGGATATGCAGGACCCGGCGATGCCCGAGGGCCGGCTGCACCCCGGGGACGAACGGCACCTGGCCGGCTGCTTCCAGGACAACCGCGTGATTCCCTACGAGGGCATCCCGGTCAGCGCGATGCCCGCCGCGGCACGCGCCATCCTGGACGAGCTCGTGGCAGATTTCATCGCGGTCCTCCCCGACGGGCCGCGGTCCGCCCGGCATCGGGAGATCGCGTGCCACTGGGATGAGGCCTGGTTCTGCTGGATCGGCGGATGGAAGGGCCAGGACGCCTTCTACTTCCGCCTGCAAAGCCCCGTGCTGGTCATGGAACTGGACCACCACACCGGGGTCTTCCTCAGCAACGACACCCCCGCGCCGTTTCACATGCACACGGTGATGCGCACGCCCAACGGCAACGACTACGGCCGCGCCCTGGTTCGCCAGCATCAGGAGGCGATCCAGCATCAGGAGGCCGGCCGGTTCCAGGGCGCTGGCCAGGCCGGAAGCTTGACCGAATGACCGACGACGACGCGCGGTTGGGCCCGGGAACGCGAATCGAGGACCTACGGCGGGGGCTGCAAAGTCACTATCCAGGCTTGCCCGAGGACGCCGTCGGGGAGGTCGTAGCCTTCAAATTGTTGGCGACTGATCGGTGATGCTTCGTGATGTAACTGCAAGTACAAGGTCGTCCACCGGCCGGGAGCTGTCGAGCCGCAGCACGGGGCAGGACAGCGATGCCAGCCACTGTTCGTGCCGTCGGCGATTCCGGCCCGCAAAATCGGGGTCGTCATATCTCCGCGCCCACGACAAAAACTCTTCGTGGGCTGCCAGAAGTAGTCGTCGGCGTCGGCGTGGGGTACTGCCCATTCGTTGGCGATCGCCCGGCCGAGCGTCGTCGTCCCAGATCCGCTGGCACCCATGATGAACAGGCGGCAGGGGTTGAGGATGTTCAGCATCGTCGCAGATTACCTCCACACAGTCCGCGTCCGGGGTCCCGAGCGCGGCGGGGCGGAAACCAGAACCGCGCCTTAGCTCTCCCGGTCGATCTGAAGGTAGCTGAGGCCACTGACATCGAGCCAGAATTTGGTCGGAGTCTCTACGAGACGCAGCAGGACGCCACCACAGGAACTGCACCGCACAACTATTCCCGGGGCGTCGGTATAGACCGCTGCTTCCCCGAAGACCCTCACGGCGCCACAGTTCTTGCACCGACCGATCGCCGCAATGACGTCAATGCGGAACAATTCCCACAGCGGTCCTGCCGCCGCGTTCCCGTCAAGATAAGGTATTGGATTTCCTGCGGTTCCGGCGATGTCCTGGTCCTCGGGGCGCGGGTCCTCAGCACCAGGGGTCGCGGAGCCGTTATTGCCAGTCACCGTATTCCTCCCGTTCCGCCGAAGCGTTCGGTTTTAATCGAGGCGGACGAATAGCCCGATCGCACCAGCCACTCCGTGACCGTCTCGACAAACATCGTCTGACCGCAGATGAAAATGTCGGGGGCAACGTCCGCCGGCAGGATGTTTGCCAACAGTGTTCCAGCGGTGAGTCGCGTCGGAGGGCTAGGCCAGCCCTCAGGAACTTTGCGTGTATAGACGTAGTCGACGGTCAGCTTGGGAGATTCCTGGCCCAAGGTGAGCAGCTCCTCCCGATAGAACCCTGTCTCGGGCGACTTGAGCGAGTACAGCAACCGGAACTGTGAGGAATTCTCGGATGCTTCGTGGGCGCGGATCATGGACATGAGCGGGACGATGCCGGATCCTCCGGCGATCAGCTGAATCGGGTTCGGGTCCGTCGGTCGCCAGACGAACCAGCCGCCGACGGGGCCCCGGATCTCCAACTGGTCTCCGACCATCAGGTCTCTGACCAGATAGGGGGAGACCTCCCCGTTGGCCAACTCGTCGACCGTGATCTCCAGGATTTCCTCCATCCCGGCTGTGGCCACGGAGTAGGACCGCACTGCCGTGTAGCCGTCGTCGGCTGTGAGCCGGACATCGATGTGCTGGCCGGCAAGGTTGCCGTTCAGACCGTCCACGCGCAGCCCGATGGTTCTGGACGATTCCGTTTCGGGGACGCCGCTGACGACGTCGGCGACGCGCCACAAGGTGCTCATGTGTCCTGCCTCATGAGTAGCGCTCCTCCCGCCACGGGTCGCCGTAGATGTGGTACCCGTTGGATTCCCAGAAGCCGGGAACATCATGCGGCATCAACTCGATGCCGTTGATCCACTTCGCACTCTTCCAAAAGTACAAGTGGGGTACCAGCAGGCGGGCGGGGCCGCCGTGGGCCCGTTCCAGTGGCTCACCGTCGAATTCCCAGGCCACCCATGCCTGGCCGTCCTGCAGGTCCTGCAACGGGACATTGGTCGTATAGCCGCCGTAGGAGTGGGCCGTAGTGAACTCGGACGTTGTTTCCACGTCCTCCAGCAACGTGTCCAGAGACACCCCGCGCCACGAGGTGCCCAGCTTGGACCAGCTGGTCACGCAGTGAATATCGGTCCGGATATCAGCCTGCGGCAGCGCCAGAAACTCATCCCAGGACCAGGCCCGGCGCTGCCCCGTCTCGGTCGTGATGAAGAACTCCCAGTCAGCGGTGGCGACATTGGGTGCAGGGCCCGCCGTCAGCACGGGAAAGCTTGCTGTTTCGTATTGGCCGGGTGGTAACGCTGGGTTGTCGGTGCGGCGTTTTCCATGAAAACCAGACGAAATGATTCCCATCTTGTACCTCCGATGCGGGGCTCCGCCGGTCGAATGTAATCGGTGCCCCAACGATATGGCAACCGCGGGGCAGAGACCAGACATAAAACCTCCCGGTCCGGTCAGCGGCCTCCGTGATTCCTGTCATCGTCAATCAGAGTGGAGAACACGACGTCGAGACGGCCTGGAGCGGGACGTCGTTGCGTGGTTCGGGTAACTCACTGCTTGGCAGGTCACGGATTCTCAGGACTCGGATGTGGGGAGTCTTTGCGTGGCTATTTCCCCACTGCTGGCGAGATGTTCAGCAACGTAGTTACGATATGACGGCGTCAGGCCTTCTTGCTTGCGGGGTCGTTAGGGTGCGGCTGAAGGGGGATGATTTCGACCGCCATCCATACGTGCAAAGGCAGGCTTGCGAGGACGCGCATGAGCTCGTTTTCATTTTCCGCACTCCAAAGGCCAAGACTTCGCCACTCACCCGGTGCCGCCGGGGGCTTCCACAGCCGGAGAAGATAACCTTCGGCCGCTAGTTCTGCCGCCCTGATCGCTTCCCGTGACCTGGTTTCGTCCACGGTTGCGTCCGGTGTTCCTTCGGGCACAGTGGTGACAAGGTGCGTCAGAAACTCCATGTCGGCCTTCCTTCTTCAATTCTGATGGCCTTCGTGAGCCCTCATTCCGCCGTGGATGGTCCGGCGCCGACCGGTCTGCGGGTGGCTGCGATCTCAGTACGTAGTGTCTTGAGCGCGGTGACGTAGATTTCCGAGAATGTCGGGAACGGCTGGATGGTGTCGCTGAGGACATCGATGGGGATGCGGGCCCGGATGGCCAGGGTTGCCTGTTGGAGCCACTCACCGGCTTCGGGGCCGAGCGCGTAGGCGCCGGTGAGCCGGTCGCCGTCGCTGAGGAGGGTGAGGAAGCCGTTGCTTTCGGCGTAGGCGCGGGTGTAGGTGGCAGTCTTTGACACATCAGAGACGGGCGCTGTGGCGCTGAAGCGGCCGTCGGCGGCGCCGACCGCGGCGGCCTGCGGGTCGGTGTAGGTGACGCGCGGGACGGCTTCGTAGTTTGCCTCACGTGGCTCCCCGAGGATGTTCGCGGCGACGACGTCGCCCTGGTATTTGCCGACGTGGGTCAGCGGCCATAGGCCGGTGATATCGCCGATGGCCCAGAGCCCGTCCGCGACGCGCAGGTGCGCGTCCACGGGTACTCCGCGGGGGTCGGGATCGATGCCGACGGTTTCCAGGCCGATCCCCTGGATGCGTGGGCGCCTGCCGGTGGCGATGAGCAGCCGGTCACCTCTGAGTTCGCGTCCGCCGTCGATCTCGACGATGTAGTCCCCGTTCTCGCGCCGCGCCGCGGTCGAGGTCGCCGGGAGCACGAGTTCGATGCCCTCGGCGGTGAGGACCTCCCCGAGTGCCAGGCCCAGCGGTGCCGGTTCCCGGGCCAGGACGTGCGCGGACCTGTCGATGACTGCCACCTCGCCGCCGAATCGGCGCACGGCCTGGGCTATCTCGACGCCGACCGGGCCGCCGCCGAGGATGAGCAGGCGTCGGGGGACGGTCTTCATGGAGGTCGCCTCGCGGCTGGTCCAGATGCCCTCGAGCCCGCGCAGGCCCGGGACCGGGGGGATGACCGGATCGGCGCCGTTGGCGAGGACCACGTGCTCGGCTGTGTGCCGGGCGCCGTTGACCTCGACGGCGCCGGGACCGGCGAGCCGGCCGGTGCCGCGCAGCAGGTCGATGCCGTGATCGGCCAGCCAGCGTTCCTGTCCGGCGTCGGAGTAATCCGAGACCATGAAGTCCCGCCAGGCCAGTGCCGCCTCGACGTCGACGTCGGCGGTGGCGGCGGCCGCACGTGCGGCGTGGACCGCCTCACTGGGCCGCAGCAGGGTCTTGGATGGGATGCAGGCCCAGTACGAGCACTCGCCGCCGACGAGTTCGCGTTCCACGACGGCCACGCGCAGGCCGCCCTCGGCGAGGGCGCCGGCGCAGTGTTCGCCCGGTGAGCCGGCGCCGATCACGATCACGTCGTAGTCGCTCATGTCGGCAACTCCTCCCCGGCGTGTTCGCGGACCATGTAGAGCGCGTACCAGTCTGGCCAGTCCGGGTCTTCCTGGCCGGTGAGTTCCTCGTGCTTGCCGTGGGCTGTTGCGGCGCGCCTGAGGGCGTCCGCGAGTTCGCCCACGGACTCGTAAGCGGTGGCCATCGGGTTCTCCTTTCAGCGTGGGATGCGTCAGCGGCCCGGGAGCCGGGTCTTGATTTCCTGGAGGACCCAGCCGTTGCCGTCGGGGTCGGTGAAGGACGCGAACGAGCCGTAGTCCCGGTGGTCAGGCGCCGGGCCGTCCAGGCGTGCCTCGGTCCCGGCGTGATGGAAGACGCCCGTGCTGTCGTGGAATGTCGCGCTGACGTCAACCCCGCGGGAGATGAGGTCGGCGCGGGCAGCGTCGATGTCATAGACCGCCAGGTGCAGGCCCTGGGCCGAGCCCGGCTGCGCGGAGGTGACGCCCTCGCCGAAGATGATCGAGCAGCCCGAACCCGGGGGCGTCAGTTGCATCAGCCGGTAGCCGTCCTCGATGGCGGCTTCGGCGTCGAGCCGCCAGCCCAGGGACTCGTAGAATTGCTTGGCCCGGTCGACGTCGGAGACCGGCACGACGATGACCTCGAGCCTGAACTCCCCGGGCTTCACCGGCGGGCTGCCGATAGCGCTTTGGCTGTTTGTATCGACACTATTCATTTCGGCCTCCCTGAGCCGGGCGCGCTGAACAGGGCGACACCAGACTAGTGGACCCGGGAACGCTGCCGAACGCCGGTCAAAATGCTGACGCTGCGGGCCGCGCTGCGGGTTCGCAGCAAGCTTTTCCTGGTCGCCCCCCGGCCGATCTCCGGACCGGGGACGCTGCCCTCGGAACCCCACATTTGTCCGCTCCAGAGCGAAAGTCAAGGGTAAATTACCGTCCACTCCAAGCACCCTTGCTGGCTTCCCGGCCTCGGCGTAGGCTCGCCCGCAGGAGCGGCGGAACCATGGCGCCGGCAACGACGTCGTGGGCGGGCTATCGCTGCTTACCGTTATCTGAAAGGCGGCCCAATCGTGCGCTCCGACATTGCACCTGGCGGCATCTTCCCCGATTACGAGTTGCCCGACCACGAAAACGTTCCCCGTAGGCTCAGTGAGTTGCAGGGCGAGGACCCGTTGGTGCTGACGCTTTCACGCGGACACTACTGTCCGAAGGAGCATCAGCAACATCTCGAGCTTGCAGCGTTCTATCCGAAGGTCGCTGTCGCCTACACGCAGATGGCAACCATCGCGACCGATGACCACCACGTGCTCCAGGAATTCCGCGCGTCTGTGGGGGCGCAATGGCCGTTCCTCTCTGATCCTGGCCGCATCGTGCAGAAGGATCTGGACATCCAGGAGTACACCGACCCGGACCACGATCCGATGATCCCGCACACCCTGGTTCTGAAGCCCGGCCTGATCATCCACAGCATCTACAACGGCTACTGGTTCTGGGGGCGCCCCTCCGTCGAGGACCTGCGCCACGATCTGCGCGCCGTGATGAGCGAGATCCGGCCGGACTGGGACCTCAGCACCCCGGGCCTCCGCGACGCCTGGGACGCGGGCAACTGGGCACCGTTCCACGGATGGAACAAACGGGTGCGGCCGGACTGAACTCGTCGAGTCGGTATTCGGCACGGAGGGACCTGCGATGAACGCGGCTGAAGTTCCCGGCGCCGGCAACGGGTGGCCCGAACTCCGGGTCGGAGACTGGATTCAAACCCGGGACACCGTGCACATGTGGATGCAGATTGTCGGCAAGATCCGCATGGCGCTCACGCCAATGCTGAACCACTGGTGGCACGTGACGCTGTACGTCACACCGCGCGGATTGTCGACGTCGAAAATCCCCTGCGGGGGAGGGGCATTCGACGTCGAATTCGATTTCTGCGACCACCAGTTGCATGTTCGCGCCAGCGACGGGACTGCCCGGAGCATCGTCCTCGAACCAAAGTCCGTGGCCGCGTTCCATGCAGAAGTGTTTGACACCCTCGCCAAGCTCGGCATTCAGGCACCCATCCGTGCGGTCCCGAACGAGGTGGAACCGGCCATACCCTTCGCCGAGGACTATCAGCACGCTTCCTACGACCCGGGTGCCATCCGCACGTTCTGGCAGCAATTAATCCAGGCCGACCGGGTTCTGAACGAATTTCGCTCCAGCTTCCGGGGCAAGGCCAGTCCCGTCCACCTTTTCTGGGGGTCCATGGACCTGGCCTACGCGCGCTTCTCCGGCCGGCCGGCGCCCACCCACCCCGGCGGGGTCCCGAACTGTGCCGACTGGGTGATGGTGGAGGGCTACTCCCACGAGCTGAGCAGTTGCGGGTTCTGGCCCGGCGTGGGGGAGGAGGGTGCCTTCTATGCCTATACCTATCCCGAACCGCCAGGCTACGCCCAGTACTTGAGCGAAGCCGACGGAGTCGTATATCGCCAAAGCGACAGGCTCTACCTGCTTCCATATGAAAGCGTCCGCTCTGCGCCGGACCCCGACAGCAAGCTGCTGGGGTTCCTTCATTCCACCTACGAGGCGGCCGCGGAGACAGGACACTGGGACCGTGCGGGCCTCGAGGTGAACCGGAACCGTTGGCGGCGGTGACCCGGCACCCCAGCAGCCGGGGCGCGGCACTTCAAGGGCCATCCGCGCGGGGGGCGTATTCCTTCGCTGTGCCCGAACCGCCGGCCACCCGGTCATCCGCAGCTTCGAACCCGGCGAAAACCCAGAGACTGGCTGCGGCACCTGCACTGACGACGAGCCACGGAAAACCGCTCCCCGCGGCGGGATGGGTGGCGGACTTCCTGGGGAGTGGGTCGAAGGGTGTGGGGGTCACCCAGGGGTGAGGAGTCTCGCGGTGGTCGTGGTTGGGGCGCTTCCGGGGGCATCCGCTCCGGCCGTCTTCGCTTGCGGCCTGCTCATCGCATCCTCAAACGACATCGCAGCTCTCCATTGTTGATGCGTCGCTTCGGCTACGCGAGTCTGGAACCTCGCCCCATAATACTTCCCCCGCTTCATCCGGAGGCTGAAGGACGTCCCATGTTCATCGAACCATCACCCAGCCACGCGCGGACTGGGTGGCGGCCGCCAGTCGCAGCCGTCTGGGTACTTCGTTGCGTGAGAGTGTCCGGGATTGCGTCCGGCAACCGCCGGTGCGGGTGTTAACTGGGAGGGTGAATTCACTACCGTCGGCGCGTACGCAGAGGCTTGTGCTTTGGATCGCGATTCTCGCCTCTTTCGTGTCGTTTCTCGACAGCAGCGTCATCAACGTGGCACTCCCGGCCATTTCCCGTGACCTGGGCGGCGGACTGACGACGCAGCAGTGGGTTGTCGATGCCTACCTGATCACCCTGGGTTCCCTGATCCTGGTCGCCGGTTCGCTCTCCGATTTGCTCGGACGCGTTGTGGTTCTCCGGGCCGGGCTGATCGGGTTCGGCGCGACGTCGGTGATGTGTGCGCTGGCACCCACGGCCGAGGTGCTGGTCGTGGCCAGAGCGCTTCAAGGCGTCGCGGGCGCGTTGCTGGTGCCCAGTTCCCTGGCGCTGATCACATCAAACTTCGACGAGGCACCGCGGGCGAAGGCGATCGGCCAGTGGACAGCTGGTACCACCGTGGCTTTCATCGCCGGCCCCCTGCTCGGCGGAGTGCTGGTCGATTCGGTGGGTTGGCGCTGGGTCTTCGGAATCAACGTCCTGCCCATTGCTGTGACCTTGTATCTGTTAGGCGTGCTGCGGGTCAAGGATGTTGGCAAGGAGGGGGTGAGCATCGACTACCCGGGCGCCGTGCTCTGTGTGCTCGGGTTGGCCGGGCCGGTCTACGCGTTGATCGAACAGGCCAATTACGGCTGGGGGAGCCCGCTCATCATGATGCCTTTCGTCCTCGGCATCCTGTGTCTCGCCGGATTCATTTGGCGGGAAAAGACCGCGAAGCAGCCGCTCCTGCCGCTCAGCCTCTTCTCCGTCCGAAACTTTGCCGTCGGCAATGTGGCCACGGCCTTCGTCTACGCCGCCTTGTCCATCGGGGGTTTCATCATCGTGCTTTTCCTGCAGCAGGTCGCCGGCTATCCGGCGACGTTGGCCGCTCTTGCCATGCTCCCCGTCAGCATCGTCAACATCCTCCTGGCGTCATGGTTTGGCTCACTGGCCGGGAGGTTCGGCCCGCGGTGGTTCATGGCATGCGGACCTGCTGTGGCCGGAGTCGGCTACCTCCTGATGCTTGCGTCGGAAATTCCGGTAAACTATTGGACCCAACTAATGCCAGGGATCATCCTGTTCGCGCTCGGGCTCTCAGCGACCGTCGCACCGCTCACGGCCGCCATTCTCGGATCCGTTTCGGAACAGCAGGCCGGCATCGGCTCGGCTGTGAATAACGCCGTCAGCAGGGTTGCTGGCCTGATCGGCATCGCACTGGTGGGCCTGGTGGTGGGCGGCCAACTCGAGCTCGAAGGATTTCACCGCGTGGTAGCCGTGACGGCGGTGCTGCTGATCCTCGGCGGTCTTGTTTCCGCCGTCGGTATCCAGAACCCAATCAAGCGGCCGGCGGCCGGGACACACAAAGCCCCATCAGGGATAGGGGCGAGGCTCCCGACTCGCCGCCCACGCAAATAGCCTTGGATTGTGGGCCACCGGGGGGTTCGGGCCCCTCTCCCAAGGGCAATTGTGGCCCCAAAACCGCGCTGAGAAGATCCCTCTCATGACCAAGAGCGGTATGCTCCCGGGTTCAGTTCAAGGGCGCACCCGGAGTGAGGGGGCGGAGCCCGTCGACAGTAGACTGGCGGCGGTTCAGCCTCGACTCCACCCTAGGAATTCAACGGACAGACAGACCCTCAGAAAATCCAAGAACTGTCCAAGTTTGCGCATGCGATCGGCTAAATTGTACGGATTGCGACGCGTTTCGGGTGGGACAGGAACATAATCAGGTATGCAAATCCTGGTTGTGGAGGACGACGAGTCAGTGGCCGCCGGAGTCCTTGAAGGGCTGAGCCGGGCCGGCTTCGGGGCCAGCCATGTGGGGACGGGCGGCCGGGCACTGGATATCGTTCGTGAGCTGTGTCCCGATTTTATCCTCCTGGATCTGGGGCTGCCGGATATGGACGGAACAGATGTGTGCCGAGCCATTCGCGTGCTGACCGCCACCCCGATCATCGTTGTCAGTGCACGGGATGAAGAGATAGACCGGGTGCTGGCGTTGGAACTGGGCGCCGACGACTATTTGGTCAAGCCCTTCGGGATGCGGGAACTCATCGCGCGGATCCGGGCAGTGGCACGCCGCTCCGAAGAGCGGCTCCCGGACGGCCGTCACGAGGCGGACATCAGCAGGAACATCGGCGGCCTGAGCATTGACCAACGGTCGCGTCGCGTGGCCCTCGACGGAGTGGAGGTCTATCTGACGGCAAAAGAGTTCGAGCTCCTGTACTTCCTTGCAGCGGACCCGGGTGCCGTGTTCGAGCGTCGCGAGATCCTCCGCGCAGTGTGGGACGGTGACTGGTATGGCACCACGAAAACCGTGGATGCCCACATAGCCGGGATCCGCAAGAAGCTCGGTGATCCCCGCTGGATCGAGGCGGTCCGTGGCGTCGGGTTCAGGCTGGGAGTGCCTGGATGAGATGGAGGCTGATCGGTGCGTTCATGTTCATCACGTTGCTCGTGGTCCTGGTGCAGGACATTCCGCTGGGGAACTATCTGGTCCGCGTTGAACGTGAGCGCCTCACCACCTCCCTCGAACGCGACGCCTTTCTGCTGGCTGGCCGGGCCGGCGACGCGCTGAGAGCTGGTGGCCCCCTGCCCGCGGAAGTGGCCGCCGACGTGCGTCGGTACGGGGAGGCCGGCGGCGCTCGTGTGGTGATAGTCGACGTCGGCGGGACGGCCTTGGCGACTTCGGATGACGATCAGGCAGCCACCGGATCAACGTACAGTTCACGCCCGGAAATCGCCGCCGCACTGACCGGGCAGATCAATGCCGGCCAGCGGTACTCACAGACGTTGGGCCTTGATCTGCTCTACGTCGCAGTCCCTGTCCTCAGCGGTGAGAAGATCTCCGGCGTCGTCCGGCTGACCTACCCTGCATCGGTGGTGACCGAGCAGGTAAACGGCCAGCTGCGGACCATCTGGACCGTCGCCGTTACCACGGTATTGCTCGCCGGCATCCTGGCGTACTTCATGGCTGGCGCGGTAACCAGAAGGCTCCAGAGGTTACGGACCGCCACTGAGCTGCTGGCCGACGGCAAGCTGGACACCCGTACCGATGAAGGGGGCGCACCCGAACTCAAAGCCCTTGCGGGTTCTTTTAACCGCATGGCAGACCGGTTGAAAGATCTTCTCGAGCAACAACGGGGATTTGCCTCCGATGCCTCCCATCAACTCCGCACGCCACTGACGGGCCTGCGGCTGAGGCTCGAGAACGCTGTCGACACGATCCCCACCGACCCGGAAGCGGGCCGGAGAATGGTGACCGCTTCCCTTGAGGAGACGTACCGTTTGCAGCGCATCATTGACGGGCTGCTGTTGCTCAGCAAGGCCGAGGGCAAGGCTACTGTGCTGGGCACAACGGATCTCGTCAACGAAGTGAGGGCCCGCAAGGAACAATGGGAGGCCCTCGCGGAGGAGACAGGCGTGCGCCTTAGCGTGGATGGCCTGCCTGCAGCGGACATCGTGGCCCTGCCTGGGGCTGCCGAGCAGATCATCGACAATTTGATCGACAACGCGCTTGCCGTCGCTCCACCGGGCTCCCAGATCCAGCTCGTAGTCTCGCAAGGTGAACAACCAGGCATCATCGAACTGCACATCCTGGATGAGGGGCCGGGACTATCCTGGGAAGATTGCCACCGGGCCTTTAGCCGCTTCTGGCGCGGCACGCAGAGCGGGGAGGGCAGCGGCCTCGGCCTGTCCATCGTGCACCAGCTGGCCCGGGCCAGCGGCGCCGAGGCCTCACTGACGCCCAGAACCTCCGGGGCTGCCACGGGAGCCACCGGTCTGGACGCCTGCGTGAAGTTCAGATCAGCCTGAGGCCGCACGCCTGGTTTGAGCCGTCCAACGTCCTCGGAGAACTACGCACCGTCGACGCCGTCGCAGCGGAACACCTCGCCCTTCCGGGGAAGACACACTGACGACGGCCCGGTCCCGAGGCTCGACACTTCGGAGGTCCGTCGGTGCATGGTTGACTCGGCCGCCAATGGACTCTGGCGGCATCCGGCGCGCCGGGCTAGCATGCGGCTATTACTCCCTTTCGACCCAGGAGAACTCCATGTCTGATGGGCTGCGGCGTTCTTTTGATGCTCTTTCACCCGCATCGGGTGAAGACCGCCCCCACTTGAGGCGTTAGCTTGGAGAACACCTGATCAACCAGCCTCTATCGCTTGAGAGACCTCATTAGAGGCTCCCGCCGCCTAGCGGACGGCGCGCGGAAGGAGAAGGGATGCTCAACTCTTACAACCGGCGCACCGAACCCGTTCTCTCGGAGCCTCCGTTTGCTGAGGGCCGTCTTCCTGGCGGAATGGTCACAGACTCGCTGGGTTGCCAGAAATGAGCGGGCCTGCCGCGGCGGCGCCCAGTTTCGATCCGGCCGTTGTCATTCGTTCCAGGGCGTACATCGCTGCGCTCGTGCTGGCAGCAGTTCTGGGCGTTCCCATCTCGGCCATTGCCTATGGTTTTCTCGCTTTGGTCTCGGCCGTCCAGCAGTTCATCTTCAACGGCCTTCCGAATCAACTCCTCGGGGGTCCTGCTCCTGCCTGGTGGCCGATTCCGTGGTTGGTCCTGTGCGGGCTGTTGACGGCGCTGACCATCCGTTACCTGCCGGGAACCGCAGGCCACTCACCCGCTCTCGGATTCAAGACGGGCGGGGCTCCGCCCAGCGGTAGGGAGCTCGTGGGCATCGTTCTCGCGGCGCTGACCACCCTCAGCCTGGGTGCGGTGCTCGGACCCGAGGCGCCGCTGATCGCGATCGGCGGCGGTCTCGGGGCGTTGGCGGTGCACCTGGTGAAGAAGGACGCACCGCCGATGGCCCTGACCATCATGGCGTCGGCAGGCAGCTTCGCCGCGATCAGCACCCTGCTCGGGTCTCCGGTGCTCGGTGCGTTCCTGATCATGGAGGCCGCCGGGATCGGGGGAATGACGCTGAGTCTGGTGGCGCTACCCGGACTGCTCGCTTCCGGCGTCGGGGCGCTGGTGTTCGTCGGCCTGGACGGCTGGACCGGGTTGGGAAGCTTCTCGCTGGCGCTGCCCGTGGTGCCGCCTGCTGAGCCGCCGACGTTGGCGACGTTGGGCTGGGCGGTGGTCATGGGCGTGGTCGGCGCGCTGTTGGGATGGTTGATCCGCTGGGTCGGACTGTCGCTTCGTCCGGTGGTGCATCTGAACCGGGTGTTGGTTACCTCTGCGCTCGGCTTGCTGATCGGTCTAACCGCGATGACGTACCAGTTGATCTCTGGGCAAAGCTTCACGCAGGTGTTGTTCTCGGGGCAGGACGCCCTCCCGGAGCTGGTCGAACGCGCGGCGGACTACTCGCTTCCTGTGCTGGTCCTGCTGATCGCTTGCAAGACCTTGGCCTACGGGCTCTCGCTGAGCGCATTCCGTGGTGGTCCCGTGTTCCCGTCGATGTTCATCGGTGCTGCGCTCGGTATTGCTGTGAGCGGGTTGCCCGGAATGAATCTCGCGGCAGCGCTCGGCATGGGCATAGGAGCCATGTGCGCAGCTATGCTGCGGCTGCCGTTGACGTCGACGCTGCTGGCCACGCTGCTGCTGGGAGTGGACGGTGTGGTCGTAACACCCCAAGTGGTGGTGGCTGTCGCGGTGGCCTTCGTGATCACCAATGTGCTCCCGGTCCCGGGTCCGGGCTCAGGCCAGGGCCCGACGGCGTCCGTGGTGCCTGACGATGCCGGCAGCGTCCAGCATCGGGCTCCCTCGAGGGCCGACAATGACTGAGATCTCGAGCGCGGGCCGTTCGAGGGCGCGGGACCGGTGGATCGCCTGGTTGTTCATCATTGGCTCGAGTCTGTTCGCCTTGGGAGCGGTGCCGTTATACGCCGAGGCCGTGGGATTGCGCTTGTGTGCAGTCACATTCTTCGTCGGTTCGCTGTTCTTCACCAGTGCGGCGTTCCTGCAATACCGCGAAGCCGTTGACGCGCTCCCGGCCGGGGGTGCCACGCGGCGCCATTCGTTTTGGGTATGGGCGCCGCGGAATCTCGGCTGGCTTGCTGGCGCGGTTCAACTTGCCGGCACGCTGTGGTTCAACTGGAGTACGGCAAACGCAATGCGGGTCAATCTCAGTGCGGCGCTGACCGAGCAGCAGGTGTGGCGACCCGACGCTCTGGGTTCAGTCGCCTTCCTCGTTTCAAGCGGTGTGGCGTTGCGGGATGCCGGTCGCGGCGCCATTGCCGGCCGCCCCAGGACTCGAACGTGGAAGATCGGCGTGGTCAACGTGGCCGGCTCTGTTGCGTTCGGCATCTCGGCTGTCGCGGCCTTTGTCATACCGTCGAGCGGCGATGTCTGGAACGCCGAGCTGTCCAATCTCGGCACATTCGTCGGAGGCCTGTGTTTCCTCACCGGCGCGATTCTGATGCTGAGTCCAGAATCCACCGACGCCTCGTTTCCTGCAGGCCGGGGAACTCATCCGTAACACCCTTTCAACAGACTCTGAAGGAGAAGTGATGTCAGAAAACTTCCAACCGACGGATGCCGACGTGGCGCTGTTCGGCAATCGATTTGTCACCCAGGAGGTTCCGAGCCAGGAGTTCCCGGAGACCGGCATTCCTGCTGAGGACGCTTTGCGGCTGGTGTCGGAGGACCTGGCGCTGGAGGGTGATCCGGCCCGGAACCTGGCGACTTTCGTGACGACGTGGATGGAGCCTCAGGCCCAGCAGATCATCGCCGCGAACCTGCACCGCAATTTCATCGACCACGCCGAATATCCGCGCACGGCCGAGATCGAGCAGCGCTGCATTCGGATGCTCGCGGACCTCTTCCACTCGCCCGGCGAGACGACGGGAGCGCGAACCCAGGGGTCGTCCGAGGCAATCATGCTCGGCGGTCTGTCCCTGAAGTGGAACTGGCGCAAGCGTCGCGAGGCTGCCGGCGCGTCGACGTCGAGCCCGAACCTGGTTTTCGGCGGCGACGTGCATGTCGTGTGGGAGAAGTTCTGCCGCTACTTCGACGTCGAGCCGCGGATCGTGCCACTGCAGCCGGGGAAGTACACGATCGGCCCGGACGACGTGCAGGCCCATGTCGATGAGAACACCATCGGTGTCGCGGCTGTGCTGGGTACGACGTTCACGGGGCACAAGGACGACATCGTCGGCATCAACGACCTGCTGCTACGCATCAAGCGTGAGCGGGGCCTTGATGTGCCGATCCACGTGGACGGGGCCAGCGGAGGGTTCGTTTGGCCCTTCCTCTACCCGGACTCGGAGTGGGACTTCCGGCTCGAGCAGGTCCGTTCGATCAATGTTTCCGGGCACAAGTTCGGACTGGTCTATCCCGGCATCGGCTGGCTGATTTTCCGGGAGAAGGCCGACCTGGCCAAGGACCTCGTCTTCGAGGAGAACTACCTCGGCAAGACGGACTCGACCTTTACACTGAACTTCTCCACCGGCTCGGCGATGGTTCTCGCCCAGTACTACAACTTCGTGCGCTATGGCCGCGCCGGTTATACCTACATCATGCAGAACATGCAGACTAACGCCCGCGTCCTCGCCGAGAAGTTGGAGGCCATGGGCAGGTTCGAGATCATCGGCCCTGATGAGGAGCAACTTCCCCTGGTCGCGTTCCGGCTCGCCGCCGACACCGGGTACGACGAGTTCGACATTGCCTGGCAGCTCTCGGCCGAGCGCGGCTGGATGGTCCCGGCCTACACCCTGCCGCCGAACGCCCAAGACGTGACGATCATGCGGGCCCTGGTCAAGGAAACGATGAGCCGCGAACACGTCGACACGCTCGCCCGGGACATCGAAGAGGCGTGCTCCACGCTGGCGAAGAAGGGCGGCGCGCACGAATCCGAACGAAAGAAGATCGTTATCGGACCCGGCCATTGATCCGGGGGTCTTGGGCAGTCACGGACGGTGAGCGGTGAACGTGAGGGTGCCGACGCCGTGTCCCACCGGTTCGCCGTGATAACCGCCGAACACTTCATCGACGGCGAGTCCCGCCTCAATGAGCATGGCGCGGAGCTGGTCTTCCGAGCGGAAGCGAATGGGCCCGCACTCGACGCGTTCGATCCCGTCCGGACCGATCTCGTGTGCAGAGAAGTCCACCACACCGGTTTCTTCGTCTACTTGGGTGGTTTGGTACCAGTGCTGGCTGTCGCCCTGGGGGAGACGGACGATCTTGTGGGTGCGTTCCTTGGTCCAGGCCTCCCAGCCACGGGCGTTGGGATCGCGTGAATCAAAGGCGAGGCGGCCGCCTGGGGCTAGGTGGGCGGCGATGTCGGCGAGTG
The DNA here is from genome assembly GCF_056396305.1 of Arthrobacter sp. 05T420. Lineage (NCBI taxonomy): Bacteria > Bacillati > Actinomycetota > Actinomycetes > Micrococcales > Micrococcaceae > Arthrobacter > Arthrobacter sp. 05T420. Next base: position 231,793 of record NZ_JBFTLG010000004.1, read on the forward strand.
ACCGGGCCAGCTCGACGTCGTCGATTATCTCCTGAACGACGTTGGAGGACATGAGGGCAACATCGAATAATGCGGTGGCCGGAATGGCCCGGGAGTTGCCGTCGATCCATTTGACCCCGTCCGCGCCCTGCTTCGCGCGGGCTGCCTGGAGGGAGGGATGGTCGGGATCAACGCCCGTGACGGTGCATCCGGCTTGCGCAGCGGCGATTGTTATGCCGCCGGTCCCGCAGCCGAGGTCAAGCACGCGTGCGCCGGGGATGGCGGTAGCGAAGCTCAGGAAGAAGTCGTCGCTGGGGCCCCAGTTGTTGACTGCGTCATACAGGTCGGAAGCGTGGTTCTCCGTCATCGTGCCCACGCTACAGAACAAGCCGGCTTCTGGGGACGGTATGCGCCGGAGTGGTTTGTGGTGCGTCTGAGCACAGGAGCCGACTAGCGGCGGCCTTAGTTCGCCCTGGCCCGGTATGAACTGACCGAGTGTGAAAGAGCGATCGCCATTGGCACTGAACGGTGGTTTCCGAGCGGCTCACCAACAAGTGGGAAGATCTTGGTATGACTGCAGCAACCGTTGGACCCGATCCGGGCCTGGTGCCGGAGCTTCTGATCACGGATCTGGATAAGAGCCTGGATTTCTGGTGCGGGCTGTGTGGGTTCGCGGTGCTCTATCACCGCATCAATGAGGGATTCGCCTATATCGCCAGCGGCTCCGCGCACGTCATGCTCGAGCAGGTAGGAGTGGGCCGTAACTGGATCAGCGGGTCTCTTGAACGTCCCCTCGGGCGCGGAATCAACTTTCAGGTTTCAGTTCCGTCGATCGAGCCGCTCGTGAATGCCCTGGATGAGGGAGGCTGGCCGCTATTCATTGAGCCGGAGACCAACTGGTACAGAACGGGCGATCACGAGTCCGGCGTTACACAGTTTCTGGTCGCAGATCCGGACGGATATTTGATTCGATTCCAGGCGTCCCTGGGACGAAGACCTATCGCTCCAGAGCCGGTATGAGTAGCCTGGCGCCAACCGTGAGGTAGGGCCTTGTCGACGTTGCCACAGAATATGCAACATCCTTCTGGCGTTAGGGTGGGGCATGATCGATGAGCGAAAAACCTGGCACGAAGCGCACAAGGAATCCTTGACAAAGGGCCAACGGGCCGCGGATTTCATGCGGAACGGGATGGGCAGCTGGCCGTTCGTCGGCGGTTTCATTGGTTTCATGGTCGTGTGGGCCGCTATCAACAGCTTGGCACTGGCGAACAATGCTTGGGATCCGTACCCCTACATTCTGTTGAATCTCTTCCTCTCGATGCTGGCGGGGCTGCAGGGGGCGATTCTTCTGATCGCGGCCAAACGGCAGGACGCGATTGCCGCAGCGATGGCCCAGCACGATCATGACACCAACCTGAAATCCAAGGAGGAGATCGAGCTGCTCATGGCAATCAACAGTCAACAGCTGGAGATCCTTCGGGAGCTGCAGGTCTTCGCGGCCGCCGCGAACGTCAGGATTGATGCCGGCGCCGGCCCCGGCGCCTAAGATCCGCAGAACCGCCTCCCTTGACGGCTTGCCGGGCCGTGGTCATGGCTTCTGGGACGCCGCAGCGTGCGCATCAAGATCGGCGAGGCTGAGCGGATGTGCAGGGGAGTCCGGGAAGGGAAAGGTGGTCGTCACCGCCAGCAACGGGCCGACGTGCACGAGTTCGCCCGCAGCCATGGGCCGCCAGCGCGGGTTGTGATCCATCGGTTCGGTGGCGAAGAGGACATGCGGGGAGCGGGCTAGATCCGTGCTGCGGGCGTGGATTCGGATGCTACGGGCGTCCAGAGGGGCCGCCGGAGCCGGTGCAGCGGTAGGGTCCCGTTCAAGAATGTGCAACTCGTGGGTTCCCGGGTACCTGAGCGACCAGAGGTCCGTGGCAGTGGTCACGATGAGGTTCAGGCTAAAGACGGGTAACTCCGTTGCGATCCACCTGACGGCCCGGGCGATGCCTTCTCCGACGTCGCCGCCGGTCCGGCGGGTCTCGGCAGTGATGAGCGCGAAGAGGCGTTCGCTGTCGGTCTGTCCCTGCACAAGGTTCGTAACACCGAGCCCGGCCAGATGCTGATCGAGCCGCCCGAGGTCTCCGAAGGCGCCGTTGTGGGCGAACAGACGCCCGTCCTGCTCGAACGGGTGCGTGTTCACCAGCGTATGGGCGCCGGTGCTGGCATACCGCACGTGGGCAAGGAACGTTGTGCTCTTCAGAACCCGGGCCTCGCGCGCGAACGCGTGGTCCTCCCACGCGGCAAGCGGCTGCTTAGCGACATGGGCTCTACCGTCAGCGTCGAAGGTGCCTATTCCGGCGCCGTCGGGCTCCCGCCGGCTCTGCTCGGCGAGGCTGTCCGGGGCGTCCAGGAGCCAGAAGGTCGCCCTAACCGGTTGGGGCCCGGCGTGCAGGCCGAAGAGTCGGCACATGGCAAGTGGCTAGCTCCTTAGAAATCGCCCGGCAAGCGGCGGCAGCACGACCTGCCCGTGGTTCAGGCTACTCGGGGTGGCCTTTGCCGCCAACCCACTTCCGAATCATCCCCCAACGGCGACGAAGGTCCGGGACTATTTCGGTGGATGGTGCCGTTATGCAATCGGGGCTGGAACCGGTTCTGCGCGCAACGCCCGCCTTGGGCGCCGATGGGAATGAGGTCACGTGACAGCTACGCCTGCCGAGGGAGTCGGCTTCCGGTCCAAACGCGGCCCTGTCCTCATTGCCCTGATGCTTTCGACTGGTCTGGTGGCGATTGATGCCACGGTTGTGGCCACAGCTGTGCCTTCGATCGTGCATGACATTGGCGGGTTCACGTCGTTCCCGTGGCTTTTCTCCGCCTACCTGCTGGCCCAGGCTGTGTCGGTACCTGTCTACGCGAAGCTCTCGGACGTCATTGGCCGCAAGCCAATCATGCTCCTCGGAATAGGCTTGTTCCTGCTCGGCTCGGTCCTGTGCGGAGTCGCCTGGAGCATGCCGGCGCTCATCGCCTTCCGAGTGGTGCAGGGACTCGGCGCCGGAGCGGTCCAGCCGATGGCCATCACCATCGCCGGCGATATCTACACGCTGGCAGAGCGGGCAAAGGTGCAGGGCTACCTGGCGAGCGTGTGGGCGGTCTCCTCAGTGGTCGGCCCGACGCTCGGGGGAGTGTTTGCCTCACTCGGCATCTGGCGTGGCATTTTCCTCGTGAACATTCCGCTATGCCTGGTGGCAGGTTGGATGCTGGTCCGGTCGTTCCACGAGGATATCGAGCGCGTGGAGCACCGCGTCGACTATCTCGGGGCTGGGCTGCTCACGGTCTCGCTCACCCTGCTCATCCTTGGGGCCCTCGAGGGCGGCCAGGCCTGGGCCTGGAACTCCGCCATCAGCAGTGCTGTCTTCGCAGGCGGTGGGATCTTGTTCGCCGCGTTCGTCCTCGTCGAGCGGAGGGCGGCGGAGCCCGTCCTGCCGCCGTGGGTGGTGTCCCGGCGGCTGTTGGCGACGACGGCGATGATCGCCTTCGGTGTGGGAGCGGTCATGCTTGGTCTGACTTCCTATGTCCCCACGTTCCTCGAAGGTGCCCTCTCGACTTCCCCGATCCTTGCCGGGCTCGCCCTGGCGGCGTTGACCATCGGCTGGCCGATTAGTGCGTCCCAATCGGGGCGTCTGTATCTCCGGATCGGGTTCCGGAACACTGCGCTGATTGGCGTCACGATTACCGTCATCGGCACAGCAGTCCTTGCCCTCACCGCCTCGGCGCCCAACATTGCGGCGGTCGCCGGCAGTTGCTTCATAGTCGGACTCGGACTCGGGCTAGTCGCGACCCCGACCCTCATCGCCGCCCAGACGAGCGTCGAATGGAACGAGCGCGGCGTGGTCACCGGCACCAACTTATTCGCCCGATCGATCGGCAGCTCCATCGGCGTCGCCGTCTTCGGGGCTATAGCGAACGCCGTCTACGCCAGCTCCCCGCACGGCGGAACAGATCCCCAAACCATTGTGTCGGCCTCCTCCGCCGTGTTCCTGGCCGTCATGATCTGCGCCGTACTAACGGTCCTCGCCGTCGTCGCGATGCCCGCCACCAAGCCGGTCAAACAGGCCTACGCCGCCGGCGCCCGAAGGTAGCCACAAGTTCGACGCCCCTGCCGAAACGCCGGACCGAGACGCTATCAAGCTCGGCGTCGTTCCGTGGCGGTGACACTCTTTCTGGGACATTCTGCGAAGTGAGAAGCGCTTCAGATCGTGCCAGCGATATCGTCGACTGCTTGTGACAGTGCCGCCATGGATAAGGGACCGCCGTGCCCCTCGTCCTCGATGACCACAAGGTGACTTGATGGCCATCGCCGCTGCAGCTGCCACGCGGTGACTGCCGGGCCACTGATGTCTCGCCGGCCGTGGATAAGGCAGCCGGGGATGCCGTTGAGCTCGTGAATCCGGGGGATGATCTCCTGCCCGTTGGTCAGGAACCCGTCGTTGGCCCAGTAGTGCGCAACCAGAAGGGCGAACGTCATGCGCTCTCGCTCATCTTCGAACAGCGCTCCGGGCACCCAATTGGGGTCCAGGGATATATGCGTGGATTCCCAGCGGTCCCAGGATTGGGCGGCCCGTCTGGCGTCGTCGCGGTCTTCCCCTTCCAGCCGCCGAGCGTAAGCCTCGACCACTCGCTCGCCCGGGTTTGCGTTGGCTGCCTCGAAAAACTCGTTCCACGCTTCGGGGAAGATTCGTCCGACGTCTTCAGTGATCCATTGGACCTCGTCGCGGCTCGTTGTTGTCACCGCGACGAGAGCGATGCCGAGGACCCGGGCAGGGTATTTGAGGGCATATGCGAGGGCGAGCGTGCTGCCCCAGGAAACACCGGTGACGATCCACCTGTTGATACCCAGGTGCTCGCGCACCGCCTCAATGTCCTCGATCAAGGCTTGCGTGGTGTTCTCGGACAGGTGGTCGAGGTCCTCGTGTACCGCCGGAGTGCTCCTGCCGCACCCTCGTTGATCCAGCCCGATGATCCTAAAGCGCGTGTGGTCGTGTCGTTTGCGGTATCCGCCCTTACCAAGGGAACCGCCGGGGCCGCCATGAAGGTATAGGACCGGAATGCCGGAGGGTTCGCCGGTCGATTCCCAGTAGATCCTGGCATGGGGCACGCTCACCCAGCCGCTTGTTGTCTCCGCTTGCTCGCCCTTCATTCGCTCCACAATATTGGAGGTACCCAAAAGAGTTGCCCGTGGAGGACGCCATTTCGCGTGTTCAACCGCTTCCTGTGTTCAACGGCGCAGCAGGTAATTAGCCACCCCGTCGGGGTTAGCCAGGGCGACGAGGTGGCCACCGGGCACGACGTCGGGCTCCACACCGAGGCGTTCGCGGGCGACCCGTCGTTGGAAATCCAGAGGAAAGAACCGATCTGCCTCGCCACTGAGCACACGGGTCGAGATCCTGGGCCAGTCCGTGAAGTTGCACACCGACTCGAAAACCGCGTTCGCTTCCGGGCGTTGGTGCGGTTCCCCTTCGGCCGCTATGTCCGGCGAAATGTCGTGCAGGAAGTACGTGTCTGTGTCGAACTCGGAACTGTACCCGTGGGCCTTCGCCGCGCCTTGCTGCGCGGCAGCCCAGCCGGTGTTGTCCCACCACGCGCCCGGGGTCTCGCCCGGCAGCGGGATCATCGCGTTCACCAGTACAAGCTCACGGACGGAGGCCCGCTGGCAAACGAGCGGCGCGGTGAAGCCGCCCAGCGACTGCGCAACGAGCACCACGTCGTCGCGCCCGCCGATGGCTTCGAGAACCAGATGCGCGTACTCGGGCAGTCCGGCGCTTTCATCGTCGCCGGGCAGATCGACCGCCACAGCTTCGTGGCCAGCTCCCTGAAGCAAAGGCAGGACACGGCTCCAGTACCAGGCTGCGCCGCCCGCTCCCGGGATCAAAATGAAATTACTCACTGTGGCGCCATCTCAGCGCCGACGCCGGGGCCCCCGTCCCGGAGCGGCAGGCGGGGGCTGTTGGACCGATCTCGTTTCAACGTGGATCTCATCTCCCCATTTTCATTCCCGCCACCGCTAACAGCCATAGGGGCGGGAATTAACTCCTTGCTCGGCTTAACAGCCCAGTCACTACGCGCTGCCTACACCCAGAAATTCGGCCGTGCGAGACGACGTTCACATACTTATAGGCCGAGCGGTACTCGAACAGACGCGCCGCCACAAGCCCGACGGCGCCGTCGGCCCCTGGCGTGGCATAAGCTTCCGGTATGGGACTAATAATCACACTACTTATCATTTGGCTTGTTCTGTCGATCCTTGGCTTCGCTGTGAAAGGCCTTCTTTGGTTGGCCATCATCGGCCTGGTGCTCCTGGTAGCCACTGCTGTTTGGGGCTGGATGAAACGCAAGACCAACGCCTGACGCGCGACTGATCTCTCTTCGGCGGCGGCCGGTCCCACCTGGGACCGGCCGCCGCTTTTGTGCCGGGAGTGTCGCCGGCCTATTCATCGCCGGATTGGCGCCGCAGTTTTCACTCGGATTACGTCGAACTAGTCTGCAGACATGGAACACAACCGGACCAGCCTGGGCAAACGATTCGCTGGCTGCCTCGTCCTAACGGTCTTGTCGTTTGCGCCACTTGCGGCCTGTGGAGAACAAACCGGACCGCCGCAGCCACCTGCGGCGCCACCGGCCACACAGCTTTCGCCACGGCCGGGGATAACGACGATCACTCCTAACTTCGCGGAGCTTCCCCTAGACCAGACACCCCAACCGACCGAGACGGTGCCTTGGCATCTGATCCGTGTGGACCTGACGGAGAACCGCGTGTACCTCTCTGCGTCCTCGGTTGATTGCACGACGCCGGAAAAAGTGCGGCTCACAGAGTCCGCGTCTGAGATCAAGATTTCGGTGACCGGGCGACGCGCCAGCGAACCCTGCACTGCGAAGCAGGTCACCTTGGTGGGCTACGTTCAGATTGGCTCCATCGGCCAGCGGCAGGTCACCGGCAACGGCAGCTAGCGGTTTCGGAATATCCGGAGGGAATGAGCCAACTCGGGGTGGCTTCCTCGGCGGAAGGGAGAGAGAATCCAGACCGGGGAATTCCTAGGAAAGTTCCCGCAGGCGTTCAGCCACGTTGGCGTGTTGGCCAGCGGGCTGCGGCTGCTGAAAGCCCAGCGGAGGGACACAAAAGACAATCTCCCCTCATGAGGGTGCATCAGCCCTAGGGTCAGCGGCCAGGTGCCGATTGCGGGTTTCAATGAGCCTCTGGAGGTAGCGGGCCAGGAACAGCCTCTCGACCACTCGTCCGACAGGGCCGAACGGAGCCGCGAACTCGATCCGGTCAACCATCGTGGTTCCATTGGAATCTTCGCTGAACTCGTGAACGTGCCGGAACCGCCGGAACGGGCCCTTGACCTGCTCGTCCACGAAATATTCTGGCGCCTCCATCTGGGTGATCCGGCTCGTCATTCGGATCGGGACCCCGAAGTGCCAGGCGCGCCAAGTGACCTGCTCTCCCAACGAGATCAGGCCGGATCTGACACCGGCGACCGCATCCTCCCGTGATCGCGCCATCGAGTCCTTGTGGGCGTCGATGCTGCGTGCAAGATCAAACAACTGCGCCTTTGGCATGCCTGTCCGCGTTGTGCATTCGAAGTAGACGGCCATGGTCAGAGTATGACATCCTCTGAACCCGTCCCTCCGACGGGACCGTCCCAGGACCAGTGTCGGAAGCGCAGGCCGTCTGGAACGTCATCTGCGGAGCGGTGGGACCGGCTCACGCCAATGCGGCCTCCCACACGAACCCGTCCGGATCGGCGAACGGGCCGGCGTCGCTGCCGATCGTCAGCCGGTGCGAGCCGGTGCCGTCAGGGGAGACGCCGGCGTCCTTGGCGAGGGCGCGGCGCCCGTAAAGCCCCAGCTTGATGGGACTCGACGGCATGGCGAACTCGACGTACTTACCGAAGCTCTTGCCTACCGTGAGGCCGTGGTCTAGATAGAACCGTTTGCTCGCAGCGACGTCGGCGGCCGCCACCAACAGCACGATCTGGTCGATCTGCCTGGTGGCCGGACCGGTGTCCTTACGAGCCGACGTCGCCACCTTCCAGATCGCGCCATCGGGAGCCTGCACGACGCCGCCGTAGCCCCACAGTGATTTTTGGACCGGCTTCAGCGTCGTGGCGCCAGCAGCCAGAGCGCTGTCGATCAGGCTGCTGACGGTGGACGGCTGAGACACTATGAGCGACATCGTGAACCCGCGGAACCCGGCCGTCGGGGCATCCGAGGCTCGCACCCGCACCTGCGTGCCCAAGCCGAAGGCGGCGGTGTAGAAGGCGGTGGCGGCCGTGGGGTCCGGTACTTCCAGGATGACTGATTCGATGGAGGTCATGGCAGGTCCTTCGGTGAGGTGGTCAGGTCGTGTGTTGATGACTTTATGCTGTGGCCTCCCGGATCGCTTCTCAGATCCTGACCGATCCGTTGCGGGCCGTGCCGGGCTAAGAACTGGTGCTGGATGCAAGCACACCCAGGCCGAGTGCAGCGATGATGCCGCTGCTGCCGCGTTCAAGCCAGCGGCTCACTCGGGGGCGCTGCAGCCAGGCCATCGCCTTCGCTGCCGCAATGGATACGGCGGCCAGGTAGAGGAAGCCGATGGCGCTTTCTATGGCACCCAGCACCATGGCGGTGTCCAGCGTGTTGCCGCCGTGAGGAATGAATTGCGGCACGACGGCGAGGTAGAACAGGCCGACCTTGGGGTTGAGCAGTGTGGAGAGCGCACCGGCACCGAACCCTGCCCTTCGGGTGTGGCTCCTGCGCGGAGCTTGTCCAGCCGTTGCGGAGGGTGTTGTGCGGCGGGCCCGGATCAGCGACGAGATTCCCAAGTACAGCAGGTACAACCCGCCTGCGATCTTCAGCCAGCGGAACACTTCGGCGGAGTCCTCCAGCACGGCGGCGAGACCTACGCCCACCAGTACGGCCCAGACCAGGGATGCCAGTGCCGAGCCGAATGCCGCGGCAAGGCCGGCCCCGGCGTTCTGCAGCGAGATCCGCAGCACCAGGAACGTATCCGGGCCCGGGGTGACGGAGAGCAGCAGGCACAGTCCGGCAAAAGCCAGCAGGGTTACGGCGGTCATGCGCACCATTGTCCGGGTGCTGGCTGTCCGGTGGCAATTGTGGCCAGACTTCGGGGCATTGCGCTGTCAATCGACTCTGCGGCGCGAGCCGTCGTCGGGCCCATCGACCCCGGGATGCATTCGCACCGTGGGGTGCACTGCCAGGGAACCCCTTGCCTTTGTGGATGACCGATCCGCTAGTCGCCGGCGGCGTCGCGGCCGCGACGCACGATCAGCCGGTCGGGGCCGTGGACCACCGATGTGTCCTTGTCCTCGTAGTCGAACTGGTTGAGGAAGTAGCGCATCGCGTTGATCCGTCCGCGCTTTTTGTCGTTGAACTTGATGGTGATCCACGGCGCATGGTCCGTGTCGGTTCGCAGGAACGTCTCCTCCTTGGCTGACGTGTATTCCTCCCACCGATCTAGGGAGGCCAGATCTATGGGCGAGAGCTTCCAGCGCCGCACCGGGTCAATCTGCCGTATCGCAAAGCGGGTGCGCTGCTCGTGGCGGGTCACTGAAAACCAGAACTTGGTCAGGTGGATCCCGGAGTCCACAAGCATCCTCTCGAAGAGCGGCGCCTGAATCATAAACGTGTCGAACTCCTGCTCTGTGCAGAAGCCCATGACCCGCTCCACGTTGGCCCGGTTGTACCAGGAGCGGTCGAACATCACGATCTCCCCGGCCGTGGGCAGATGCTGGATGTAGCGCTGGAAATACCACTGGCCCAGTTCACGGTCGGAAGGCTTGCTCAACGCCACGGCCCGGGCCGAGCGTGGATTCAGGTGCTCGGTGAAGCGCTTAATCGTACCGCCCTTGCCGGCCGCATCCCGGCCCTCGAAAACGATCACGTGCCTGAGGTCATGGTCCTGGCCCCAATACTGGAACTTCAGCAGTTCAACCTGCAGCCGGTATTTCTCCATCTCGTACTCATCACGGGACATCCGCTCGTCGTAAGGGTAGTCTTCCCGCCACGTCTGAACGGCCGAACCGCCTGGGTGGATCAGTTCCGGATCCTCGCCTTGCCCCCCGCGCACCGTGTACCCCATCTCCACCAGATGGTCGATGGCCTCCCTGAGGTTTTCCCGCAGCCAGCCCTGATCCTCAGGTGTCCACGTTCTGTCCGCCTGTGCCATCCCCAGCCTCCCTCCGGCCCCGCCGAACCATCGCCTGCCATCTAGGATGACAGCGTTCGATGCTCAACTGAGTTCATAGAATGCGACCAGCCTAAGCCGACAGGTGGAGCTCACGATAGGTATGGGCTTCACAGTGATCCGCCGGCGGCTTCCGGCGTTCCGGAGTCGTGGCCCCCTCCGGTCGCCTGGCCGGTGTGAGGCCCGCTGGATCCGCGGTGCCCGCCGACACCTCCTTGGTCGCCTACGCGTTCACGGCCAGGAAGTCTTCGATGTCGAAGAGGTTGTCCGCCCGCCGGGCAATGTTCAGCAGGGTGGTCATCGAGGAGACCTCTTCGACCTGTTCCTTGAGGAACCACAGCATGAATTGCTCGCCCAGGGCGTCGTCCTCAGCCCTGGCCGCGGCGAAGATTGCCTTGATGTTCTCGGTAACCTCCTGTTCCTGGGCGAGGGCCAAGGCGAGGGGTTCCTCGACGTTCGCGAAGTCGTTGCGGACCGGATCAATGCCGGTGGCGATTTTCGTCTTTCAGGTCCTCACCGAACGCGACGAGAAGAACTCCATCCATCGCAAGCAATGAATCATTCTCCGGCTGGACCAAAACCTTCACCGACCCAACGCCTTTGTGCGGCTATCGTGGACCGGCTGAGCTTCGACGGTGGCATCATCGAAACCGGCACCGACTCCTACCGCCTCGCCCGCACCATCGCCCAACGGACTGCAGGCTAGCCGGGCGGTCCTCCGTTCCTCCTGTGGGCGATGGCAACGCAGGGGTTTCGCAACAGCGGAGCCGAGTAACTATCTACCCGGCGTCATCCGGAATCAGAGGCCCTCTGTTGCTTCCAGGCGGCCGGAGCGGACCGCGTCGGCGAAGGCCTGATAGTCCTTTTCGTTCTGGTCCGCGTAACGCCCGGAAAAGTCGGTGATTGAGCGCTCGAACTTGTCGCTCTTGCCGAGATAGGACGCGATCGCAACCGGGTCACCCGACCGGGCGTGCGCCCGCGCCAGCGTCCAGCCGCAGGTACCGGCATAGAAGTTCATGGCGGGTGGTTGCATCGCTTCCACAATGGCTGAGCCCTTCATGTCACGCAGTTGCCGCCAGTAGAGGTATCGGTTGTCCTGCACGCCTTTGGTCCAGCCCAAGAAGATGTCGCTTGCGGCCTGCATCATCCGCTGCCCCTGCACCACGCGCTCGCCCGGCTGCTTGAACTTGCTCTTCGGCAAGTGGTCCTCAAGCACCGATTTCGTGGCCTCCTTGAC